>JAOHHD010000013.1 GCA_028117185.1 Luminiphilus sp. | reverse complement strand
CAGCAACATCCCTAATATCGATACTGTTCTGGGGTTATCCGTGAGTGCTTATTATCGCGCAGATGCTCCTGTCTGTGTGTTCAGTGGGTATTGGAATTAGCTCTCGCTTTTGATGGGCGGCTATCACGCCGCGCTTTCTCAACTCGGTATGGCATCATGGATTCAATAGCACGGCTCAGCGATGCTGGGAAATGGTGAGCATAGGTGAGGAGGTGCTGTTTCTACTTTGACGTATCTATACTGAAACCAAACGGGAGCAAGCTCCCCCATTCAGCATTACTGGCGGACAGATCATGACAACGGCAAGCAGGATTTTTTTATTCTTATTGTTAAATGCCGCAACGCTCTGTGTCAGCGCAGATAGCTTCACCGTAGGAGAGATCACCGTGCCTCGGGGTGAGCAGGTATCGGGGTTCATTATGGTCCCCAAGGGCATAGACGAAGGTAGCAAGATACCGGTGACAATCGCCCATGGCGCCAGCGATGGGCCGGTACTGGCTTTGATTGCCGGCATCCATGGCTATGAATACCCCCCTATCACCGCGTTACAGGCGGTGAGAGCGCAGATAGATCCCGCCGCCCTGAGCGGCACGATCATCATGGTGCACATTGCCAATATGCCCTCGTTTTTGGGTCGCACCATCTACTACAGCCCGGTAGATGGAAAAAATCTAAATCGCATGTACCCGGGCGACCCCAAGGGCAGTATCAGCCAGCGCATCGCTCACTTGCTCACCACCGAGGTCATCGATCAGGCCGACTACCTTGTTGATTTGCATGGAGGGGACGGTAATGAGGCCCTACGACCCTATGTGTATATGCCCGTGACCGGAGACGCTGCCTTTGACGCCAAAATAGAGGGTCTCGCGGTAGCCTTTGGGCTAGACCATATCGTCATGGATACAGGGCCCCAGCATGCCAGCGGCCCCTCATTGTTTACAGATCAAACAGCATTGGAGCGAGGCATCCCAGCCATCACCACCGAGACCGGACAATCCGGCTCTAACGATGCTTACTGGGTAGAGCTGGCAGAGCAGGGAGTGTGGAACGTATTGCGGCACCTGAACATGATCGCCGAGGATGAGGTGGCCAACACAGGGATCACTTGGTTAAGCGACTACAAAGTGATCTCCAGTCCGCAATCGGGCATTTTTCGGGCGGTAACCAAAGACGGCTACGCCGTGACCGAGGGTGCGGTATTGGGTGTGCTCGTGGACTTTTTTGGCAACGAGCTCACAACGATACGAGCGCCTTTTTCCGGGGTAGTGAACTACGTGATCAGCACACCCCCGGTGAGTGAAGGCGAGCCCGTTGCAATGATCAGCAAGATTGCACATCGCTAGCATCGCCTTTGCGCCTTGCCCTCTCACACAGCGCAAAAGCGCGGGCGTTTGTCCTGATTCTGAGGCGGGAAAATCCTGTAAGAAGCCCAGACATTTTTTAGGCATATTTGGTGAGCAGGGTTGATCCAATGAAAGGATTAAGGAGCGTCTTTTAAAGTTTGCCCAAGAGCTGTTCTTCTGCCAGACGGTAGCCATACTCGACCATTTCCGCAGAGCGATCAAACTCCAAGGTCCCACACTTGTTTCGAGGTATCGCGATTAAATGATCTGGCGGGTTGTCTGCCATTCTGCTCCGCGCAATCGCAGGCTCACCGTGTTCGCCGATCCAGATACCAA
This sequence comes from Luminiphilus sp., assembly GCA_028117185.1. The sequence goes on along the minus strand of JAOHHD010000013.1, from coordinate 40,883 downwards.
CGTTGTAGCGCTGCGCTGCATTGCGCAGTTTTCCGGACCCTAATGTGATGCCGATGCTGAGGTTTATTTCATCTCCGGCGTTGCAGTGGGTTCTGTCCGGTTCGATCGATACCGCATCAAAAGAGAGGGCGTTCGAAGTGCAATGGTTGCCGCCGTTGAATACCGGCACGCAGGCCGCGTTGTAGATGGGAAGATCTGCGGCGAGAATGTGCGGCGCGCTGAGGACGACCGCAATGAAAGGGACCAGAATCCTGCCTACTTTGGACTGCATACTGCGATCTCGTCAAATTGAGGGGCTTTCGGCACCGGTTAGTTTACCCATTAGGCAGTCGGAGCAGGCGTGCAAAAGGTGTCACGGTAATGGGAAAATTACCCTGTGCTCTCATTCTCGTGCTGGCGTCACAAGCAAGTCCCCGATCATGAAGTGTTGTCGATCAGTCGGGTGATGGCCTCTAGCACGGCCGCCCGCCGGGCCTTTGGTGGTTCATCGTGGTCCAGAAAGTGGTCGTGGAACCATGAAATCATGGATCCAGGCTTGCTCAGTGTCTGGCACGCCGCGCGCAGCAAAAAGCCGAATTGAAACGGTGGTAACCGATTTAGTGCGGCAGCTGGACTAGCCACCTTGCCGTGTGCGACGCTCTGGCTCCCGACCTTTCTCTGGAGCTCGCTATGCGCTTAATGCTGCCAACCTTGTTGCTGTTCCTTTGGTCGATAAATGGTTCGGCAGACGGTCACACTGAATCATCAAAAATCAACGCCAACAATCTGTCCGACATGGTGAAGGTGATGGCCTCTGATGAATTTGAAGGACGAGCACCCGGCACACCCGGCGAAGATAAAACCGTTGCCTACCTCATTGCACAAATGGAAAAAATTGGGCTAACGCCGGGCGGCGCAGAGGGCAGCTGGACACAAGCCGTGCCTATGATGCGTTCAGAGGTGAGGCCATCGGCCAAAATGTCTTTTGCCAACGCGGACACCGTTTTAACTCTCTCACAGGGCGCTTCGGTATCGGTCGACACTGCGACAGCTCGCACAAACATTGTCGCCGCTAATGTTCCTGTTGTCTTCGTGGGCTTTGGTGCTAATGCCCCGGAACAAGACTGGGACGACTATGGCGAGATTGACCTAACCGGAAAATTGGCCATCTTTTTGGTCAATGACCCCGATTTTGCGGCAGAGCCCCAAGAGGCGGTCGCAGGCCGCTTCGGCAATCGGCGCATGACTTACTACGGCCGCTGGACCTACAAGTTTGAGGAAGCGGCTCGCCGCGGGGCGTTCGGCTCCTTAGTGATTCACGAGACGGAAGCTGCAGGCTACGATTGGAGTGTGGCTGCTGCGGGGGCTGGAGAAAATGTCTCACTGGCTAACAAAGATCTCAAGGCGCTTCCCGTTGCGTTACAGGGCTGGCTGCATAATGACGCGGCTCGCGAGCTATTGGCTGCGGCTGGCCATGATCTTGACGCACTGAGCAACGCAGCTCGGCAACCCGAATTCGAGGCATTTGAACTCGAAGGCATTCGCTTTGATGCTGATCTAGAGGTCGATATCACTACCTTTGATAGCCAGAATGTTCTGGGGCTGTTACCCGGTAATGAGCGACCCAATGAGATCATCATGGCGTCCGCACACTGGGACGCCTATGGCGTAGGGGCTCCCGATGAGCAAGGTCGAACCGTGCGTGCTGGAGCCAATGATGACGCGCTGGGGAGCGCAGGTATCCTTGAGCTGGCTCGAGTGATCAAAGCTCATCCAGCTATGGCACGCAGTGTTTTGTTTGCTTTTTGGACTGCGGAAGAAGCCGGGCTCGTGGGTTCAATGGCCTACGCCGCCGACCCTATTTTCCCTATCGAAAAGACAGTAGCTAACTTTACTTTGGACATTTTACAAACCGCGGGGGCCGCTAAGGACGTTATCCTCGTGGGAAAGGGGCAAAGCGAACTTGAAGATGACCTCGCGCGAGTGGCGCAGGCGGCGGGGCGTTATGTCACCGAAGAAAACCTGCCGGAAAATGGACTTTTTTATCGCGCCGACCACTTTTCTATGGCGCGCGTGGGAGTGCCGGTTCTTTTGATGATGGGAATCGCCGGCGGCGCTGACCTGGTAGTAGGGGGTCGCGAGGCGGGTAATCAGTGGATCGCTGACTACGTCGGTAACTGTTATCACAAGCCCTGCGACGCTTGGTCTGCTGACTGGGACTTGACGGGCGCGGTGCAAGATATTGAATTATTCCATCAGCTTATTGTGGAACTCGCCAAATCCAGCCAATGGCCCGCCTGGAAACCCGGTTCAGAGTTCAAAGCATTGCGCGAGCAATCTGCCGCCGCCCGCCGCTAGAACGCCCGTTAAAAATACCCTCGTCAATGACGAGGTCTCACCATTCTAAGTTATGGAGGCAACGCTCAGAGGCCTTGTGGCGATCCCGCTGACAGAACGCTGTGCTCAAAAATCTTTGGTGACTGCAAAGCGTGCAGTGAGGGGGGCGCCCACAGTTGCCTAATGGGTGCAGTGTGCGCTTGGGATGTGTAAAAGTCCGCTAGGGTTGACCGCCTCCCTGCGCTACCCTCGCCATCCAAAATCTACCGGCATCTGCCGACCGTGCCACTGATGGAGAGGTTACTCCCTTGAACTCAAAAATAGCCGTTAAAAACCCCCTCGTGATTCTCCACGGAGACGAAATGGCGCAGGTGGCTTTTGATGAAATATTGAATCGCTTTGTAAAAGCGAAGCTCGATATTGAACTGGTTGAAATTGACCTCTCGGCAGAAAAACGGTTCACCAGCAACGGACAAGTGGTACGGGAGGCAATCGATGCGCTGAAGGCTCACGGTGTCGGCATAAAGAACGCAGGAATGACAGTCAACCGGCAGCAGCTGGATACGCTGCTGGAAAAACACCCGAAAATCGACGAAAAATCCCTCGATGATCTGGCAACCAAATCACCCAATGGCGCGATTCGTAAAGGTATCGGCGGCAACATTACCCGGGAGGACATCGAGTTTCGTAACCTTAAAAGCGTCAGGCCGGACTGGATAGGCCGAGACATCGAAGTCGATACCATGGAAAGCGGCGGGCTAGACTTTAGCTACAGTGAGCTCTCAAACGCTACTGGCGTTGCCAAAGTCGTTTTCGTCGGGAGCAGCGGTGATCCCGTTGAGCTGCACCGGCGCGCCCTCAACAAGGGCGATCCATGGATGCTGGCGACTAATGGTATTGATGAGGTTAAAGCATGGGCTAATCGTTTCTTCCAACGAGCACTCGATGAAAAGCGGGATATTTATTTGGGCCTGAAAGACACCGTTATTCCCGGTTATGACGGTGTCATGCGTGAGGCCATTGAGACCATTTACCGCAATGCCTACCAGGCAAAGGTAGAAGCCGCAGGTCTGCGTTATCACTATGAACTGATTGACGCGCAAGCCGCGAGGATAGTGTCTAATCCACCTGAGCGGGCGCTCTGGGGCGTTCCCGATAACGTAAGTGGCATGAAACTCTTCAAGCTTGTTCAACAACTCAAGCGCTATGGCCTACCGGAAAGAAAAGCCCACGTGTCTATTTCGCGCATGAGTGCCGGCGGTGGCGATCAATACGGCAGTTACAACACACCGGCACCAGAAAATGGTGTGATCAAAGTCATTGTCGATGGCGAGGAAAAACATGCCCGTCACGTCAAAACCAATGACCCGATTCTTTTTATGTCCAACGATCGGGAGTCCATTAAAGACTGGGTCAGCCAAGTGTTTCAGGATGCGGCTATCAACAAGAAAGAGGTGTACTTTGGCCTCAAACGTGAGTTCGTCAATTACGACGAAGTTTACAGCTCCATTATTTTAGAGATCCGGCAAGAACTCGCCGCGCTGGACACAGCACCGCCGTCGTTCATGATCATGCGACCCTCACGGCAGCTCAGCAAAATGATTTGTGATCCACCGCGATGGGGTCTATATCCAGCGCAGAACCTGGACGGAGATATTTTTTCTGATATTTCCGCCGCCCTCGGCGGGAGTCTCGCAACCGCCAGCTCAGTCATTACCAGTAAAGACGGCACTAAACTTTTCGAAGCGCCCCACGGCACTGCTCACGATCTATACCTAAGTTACCTAGAGACCGATGGAAAAGAGGCACACTTTAATTCCTCTGCGCTCATCTTCGCCCTTGCTAATGCGCTAGAAGAACTGGCGGGGCGAGAAGATAATGCCGCACTTGCGACCTACGCCTTCGATCTCAAGGTCGCATTGATCGACACCGTTGATCAAGGGACGATCACGGGCGACTTGAAGGGTAAGACCCTTACACCAGAGCGCGAGCGCATCGTTGATATGAGTGGATTTTTGGATGGCGTAACAGAGAGCCTTGGCAAACTCTAACCGTCGTCTTAAAGGGCGAGGCGATCGATAACGTCAGCAGAAACAGATTATTCGCGCCCAGGTTGCGGAGCAGTTATTGCTACGCACCGAGGAGCCGCGGGCAGGGCAGTTTGCTAACCTTCTAAATATTACTCCTGCATTACCCGCGCCAACCGTTCGGGTTGACGCCATCTTCCTCTGAACAGGCGTGCCGCGTAGATAAACGCCAGTGAAATCAACATCACCACAAATACCCACCAGGACACCAGCGGGCCGGCCCTCCATTTGACGATGACAAAGTACTGCGCAATCAGCATCAGCCAGTGCACGCTGGTTGAGGTAAACATAATCCAGCGTGTATCCCCTGCCCCTCGCAGTGCACCACCGCAGATGAGAATAATGGCGTCGGCCATCATGTAAGTAGTGAGTCCCAGCACCATCATACTGGCCAGTTCTCTGATTTCCCCAAAGTGTTCATCGGGTGTGGCAAACACGTTTATCAGGTCCACCCGAAAAATCAGAAAAAGGATCGCCAGCGTTCCGGTGTATCCCAGAGACAGGATCAGCCCCGAAGAAATCACCTGGTTGGCTCTGGCCATATCGCCCGCGCCAACAAACCGTCCTATCAGCGTCATTACCCCAATATTGAGGCCAATCATGGGTATGAAGGACAGCATGTCCCAATTAAATACAATGGCCATGGCAGCACCTTGCACCACACCATAGGATTGGAACATCAACAAAAACAGGTTGAAGGTGGCCGTATTCATAAAACTCTCTACCGCAGATGGTGTACCCAGCCGCAAGTACCTGCGTAACATTCCAGGCTCGATCACCCAGGATTTACCAACGCTAAACTGGGCACGGTGATCGCGGGAAAGGTAGAACAGTAGATAGATACCAATGGCAAATGCAGTGGCGGTTACGGTGCCCAACCCGGCACCAACAATTCCCAGTTCGGGCAAGCCGAATTTCCCGAAGATCAGAAGCCAACTCAGGGGAATGTTGATAAAAATGGCCAGCACATCGGTGATCATTACCACCTGTGTACGGCCAATGCCGGCAAAATAAGAGGCAAGACAGGCCTTTAGTAACATGAACGCGCTGCCCAGCATCAGGGTATAGAAGTATGTGCGCTCTAATGAAACCTGCGTCGAGTCATGCCCCAGATGACCAAATGCCTGTCCCATGCCATAGCCGATCAACGCCAGAAAGGGGACCGACACCAGGGCGATCAGAAAACCCTGGGTGACCACTTTAGGGCATTTGTGAAAATCTCCCGCGCCGTAATACTGCGCCACCAATGCATTGGCATAAGTGATTAAGCCAATAAAAAAAGAGATGCAGAAAAACATCGCAACCCCGCCTCCCATTGCAGCTGCCACATGAACAGAATCAATCTGCGCCAGAAACCAACGATCGGAAAACACCATCACTGCAAAGGAGCCATGGGAGACCACCATGGGTAGTGATAGACGGGCCAACTCCCGCATGGTTGTCAGAGACAAGAGTTTCATGCGAGCGAATTTCCGGGATTGCCGATGGGGAAGGGCCGCAATTATAGGGGCAGCGACTGCAATGGGATACTGATTAGCCCAATCTGGCACGTTAACAGTGAATATGATCTGAGATATAAGAAAAATAACTAGGCTGTTGTGAGCAGATTTTCTTGCTGAGATTGCGGCAGTCCGGACCTATTCCTAATTGCCTACCTTATGACAACCCCCGACACCTTTATAGGTATGTATCTATAGGTATGTATCAATTTTGGTGTCAGGTATAGACCGAACTATCCTCACGTGACTGAGGGCGACCTCCCTCAGCCAGTATGTGACGCCACGGTCACTCTGCGAAGATTTCTGCATACATCTCGGTATCAAAGGGGGTGCGGGCGCTCAGGACATGCAGCGTGATGAAGTGTATCCAAGGATTGCCAGTGACCACCGTGAAGGTGGCTTTTCCTATACCTACCAGCACCTGCGTCGATGATATAGATTAAGGTCTAAACAATTCTAGGACACGATTATGTTGCGACTACTTATCACTGCATGCCTTCTTTGGCCGACTTTGGTAATGGCTAGCCCCTATAAAATCACGGTGCTAGCAACAAATATTTCGGACTATGGTGGCCTAGGTGAGTGGAGCTTTTCTGCTGTTTTTGAGAGCGATGAGGAATCGGTCTTATTCGACACCGGATTTAAAAGCGACACCGTACTTCACAATGTATTGCACCTAGGCGTCAATTTATCTCGCACCGAGAAAGTCGTGCTGAGTCATTTCCACAGTGATCACACTGGTGGTTTGTTAGTGCTCCGGGAACATTTTAGAGACAAGAATCCCAAAGCACTTAGCATCGTCTATGTCGCCCGCGGTTTTTTCGATCAGCGAAGAACACACAATGGCTCGCTTGTAGGACCAGGTGAATTTGAATCAGCTCAAGACTTTCGAGGAGCGGCAGAGGCTCTGGGCATCTCATTTGTTGAAATAGATTCACCAACCGAGATTGCCCCTAAGTTATGGCTAACCGGTCCGGTGCCGCGCTTAGTGGAGGCCTACAATGGCCCCGCAGGTCTTTTCATCGACGGACCGGATGGCCCAAGCGAAGACATTATTATTGACGACCAGTCTCTGGGTTACCTTACTGACCGCGGTTGGCTTATGACCTCAGGCTGTGGACACTCGGGACTGATCAATACAGGCAACGTTTTACAATCGATTAAAAGAGAGCCGGTCTATTCGATTGTCGGCGGTTTTCACTTATGGCGAGCTGATCAAGCGACGCTGAATAGGACCGCCGCGTGGCTGGAGAAGGCAGGTCTCGAGTTAATGATGGGAGGGCATTGCACCGGTATAGCGGCGGCAGAGACTATTGGGAGTAAATTAAGTTTGCCGCGATCGCACATCTCGCATGCAGCCGTGGGCTCAGTTATCACGGAAGACCTCAAATTTATTCGCAGCTCGATTGAGTGAACCGAGAATAAAAAAAGTCCCAGTCAAAAATGAGCAAAGGGCGTCAGTGGCGAGCCAGTCGCTCCTTGAATATGCAAGGGCGACGCCGTGAATAAGAAGGAATAACGCCCTTCCTCTCTCGCCACCTCTGCAAGCTCATCTAGCTGCAGATGATCAAAAATTGGCATGCCGAGTGCATAGTTGGCCATGACGTGGACTGGGTTAAATACCGATTCAACGCCCCCCGGCATAACGTCACTAATCGCATCACAACCTATTGCGGCAACGTCCCGCTCTTTTAACCACGGACCCACGGTCGCATGCAGACCCGCCGTAGACGCAAGGGGATTGAAGCCTTCGTCTTTCGCCGCCAGAACCCAACGCCCGGTGCGAATTAAAAGCACATCGCCAGACGATACTTTGACGCCCATGGCATTTTCCCATGCTTCTAAATGTTCAACCGTAATAACGGTGCCTGGCTTTAGCGAATCGATACCGTATAAGGCGGGGAGGTCCACTAGGACACCTCGCGTAAAAATGCCCCTCGCTGCTATATGCTCAAGCCCCACATTTGAAAACCCTTCATCAGTAGGTGTAAACGGAAAACCATTGTAGAGCTGACCATCCCATCCAAAGTGTGAAACACCGTCCATATGACTGTGCAGCGCACCGTGGTAGTTGATTGTAAAAACATCGCCTGCCGCAACCTCAGGGCTGTCGGGGCCAGCAAGCGGCGGGAAGACAAATATTTCATGAGCTAATGGCACCACGAAGTCTCCCGTTGCTGTTTTGCTAATGGGATTTGCTAGATTGACGGCCCTGCCTGACCGCACCTCTTTGGCTGCCGAAACGCGTTTTTCTGGGGTGATAAGGTTTATTGCCCCTGCCTCGTCACGCTTGCCAAACTCCCCCCAGCGTCTCGTCTTTTTTAACAGGGCATCAAATTCCTCAACAGACAACTGAGTTTTGAGGCCTCCCAAAGTCGGTAGGTCTAGGTCCTGAGCCTCGGAAACGCCACCAGACAGAGGGCCGCCGGCAGATATGAGTAAAATGGCAAGTAGCTTTTTAAGTTTGATTTTCTGCATTGATAAAACCTCAATATCGACACTCAAAGAAGGATAAGACAGATAAAAGTTCTATAGCGAGTAGATTTCCTCATGGATGCGAGTCACCAGGCCTGAAAAGATCGGGAACAGCGGGTCTATCTCCCTGCGAAGCGGGTGCAGGGCCAGTTCAAGGTACACCGTGTTTCTTTGAAAATGGTGGGCCCAGTAGGACTCGAACCTACGACCAATCGATTATGAGGATGGGGTAGAGCCCGGCGAGACTTCTATAAAATGAGGTTATGCTTCAAGCGCTTCAAACTGCGTTTTGGGCAACGCCAAGGCAGCAGCTGAAGCCAAAAGCGCGAGAACACCGGCGAGTAACCAGGCAATAAGATAATCATTGCTGATATCGCGGATGAAGCCGCTGAGCAGCGCCGCAGCTGCGGCGCCAATCATATGAGATGCAAACACCCAGGCGAACACGGTGATGCCTGTGCTTTTTCCAAAAATCCTGACACTCAATATGGCGGTTGGGGGCACTGTTGCAACCCAGTCTAAGCCGAACAACACCATTACAACAAGCATTGGTGGCTCAATGGATGGCCCTAAAATAAAGGGCATAGCCAGTAGCGCAATGCCGCGTAAGCCGTAGTAGATAGCAAGCAACTTACGCGGATCAAACCGATCAGTTAGCCAGCCAGAGCCAATAGTGCCTACCAGGTCAAAAATACCGACAACCGCTAACAATGTCGCAGCAGCAGTAACGGCCATACCTTCATCCTGGGCAGCAGGAATGAAATGGGTGGAAATAATGCCATTAGTAGTCCACCCGCAAACGAAAAAAGTCCCGGATAGGATCCAAAAACTCCTGTTATGCGCTACTCGAGATAGTGTGGTTATGGAGCTGGCTAGCGTCTTGAAAATGCTGTCATCGACATTTTTTTCCAGCGATGGAGGATTGGTAGGATCGGCGCCATAAGCAAGTTGCCCCACGTCGCTGGGTCGGTCTCTTATTACAAGCCATACTATTGGAATCATGCACAGCGCGACTCCCGCGATACCAACCGACGCTACACGCCACCCCTCGGCACTAACGTAATGGGCGATAATGGGCAGGAATATCAGCTGCCCCGTTGCCCAAGCCGCGCCCATCACGCCCAGCATGAGGCCCTGATGGCGAACAAACCAGCGGGTGACCACCAGTGAGCCAAAAACCAAGGCCGTTGCGCCGACACCCAGGCCTACCACGACTCCCCACAACAGCACCAAATGCCAAGGTTCGGTCATTATGGTGGTGAGCCCGGTGCCAATCGCTATGAGACCTAGGGCACCAACAGCGACATTTCGGATCCCCAGTCGCTCCATCAGCGCGGTTGCGAAGGGTGCTGCCAGCCCGTATAGCACTAAATTTAATGCCACAGCTATTGATGTTGTTGATCTTGACCACCCAAACTCTTCCTCAAAAGGTATCACCAGCACGCCCACTGAGGATCGGAAGGCAGCGGAAGTCAGCAGTACCATGAAGGTTACGGCAGCGACTAACCAAGCTAGATGAAGACGAGTTTTCAAGTCAGTAAATCTCGGGTCTGATCAATCTGCAGCGACAGCTTGTAAGGACTAACTTGGGAAACTGTTGCCTGCATGGGTGCTATTGTAAGTACATAATGGGCCTGCACTGAATTCGAGAAAATTCTGGGTCTGGCGGTTGGTTTGCTCTGAGTTGCTCGCGAACCACTATGGAGTGTAGGACAAATAAACGGCCTGTTGGGCGCAGATCTCCTCACCGATATTGTCTTGCCGCCCCCGGTGTTGGTGAATAGTGCGATGGGGACAATGGCGCTGTTGTCGCTGCCTGTGTTGCTGTAGAGCGCGTTAGGTAACTGAGCGCCACAAGGCAACTTCAGTGGTGTAGCGAATGGGGAATCCATAATTAATACTTTTTTTTGAACCGATTGTTTTTTGCAAACAGCGCACACTCTTCGTGAGCCGATTGCTATTGAACTATATAGCTTCGTAAAATCGCAATATTGATTCAGACCAAAGCTCCGGAGCCTGAGTTTCACAAAAATGCCCAACATCGGGCATGACAGTCAAGAGTGCTTTAGGACATACATCACGCTTTAAGTATTGAGCCACTGCCAGCGGAGCCACCCGATCTGCTTCCCCCCAACAAATATGCACCGGACCAGTAAATTTACTTAACGCATTTAACCAGCGTGGATGTTGAAATTTATCCCTTTCATCTAAGTATCGAATCGTTTTCCACGCCAATTTGTGGCCTTCATTTAGTGAATATAGCTGCCACAGGTGATGCACATCTTTAGTGTTTATGAGAGTTCCATGGGAGGTCCGGGTTTGCTTTTTAAAAAGCGTCTCACGGGTGAAGCGGTTAATGAAAGGTCCTAACTTATGATGACGAAGAAGCTTTTGTATAGGCACAAGTCTCGCTTCTTCCATGACCATATTGCCGTTGGTGAAGGCCAGCGATAGCAACCCTTCTTCAAACCAACCGGGCAAGAGTCCCTGCACTGAACGAGCGACAATTTCGGTCAGCACGCTGTCTCCCATATCATGGGCGATAGCATGGCCGCTACGGATATCCAGTGACTGCCAGACCCACATCAAGGCATCAACCTGTTCAAACAAAGAATAACTCAGGTGTTTAGGTTTATCGCTGAATCCAAAACCCGGCAGGTCTACTAACACCAGTCTTCTGAATCTGGCTTTTAGCGGTTCAACTACCTTTTGGAACGTAAAGCTGGATTCAGGGAAGCCGTGCAGGATCAAAGCGGTGTCATTGCCAGATGCGTTTTTATCGCCGATATCCCGATAGAAAACGTTGCAATTACCGTGAGGCCAATAGACTGACTGCCCGGCGGCATACCAGTCTTTAAGAATGCTATCCAGATCGCTTTCAGCAATGAAAACTGTCGGCACTTCTTCTGTGTTTGTCATAAAAACGGTTGCTCGGAAACATAGGTGAAATAAAAGATAACAATATCGGTAATTTACTCGTTAAGGATTAAACACCTCAAATCTCTAGTGATCAGTCTCACGGCCCCAAGAAGAACAGCCGTAATGAGAAACCCCACCTGCTCTGAGGAATTCTAACGGTCTAAGTATAGGAAGTATCAAGGCCCTGCCGAGAGTCGGTTTACCCACTGATACTGCCGGCTGCACTTGAGAAATCCGTGAAATAATTCCCGATTGGCCTTGAAAATATTTCGCCGAGGTGACCGTGGAATTCATATTCGTCCGCTCCTGAGCGAGAGCCCGCAACAGTTCATGCCAATTGAAAATCCTTGTGTCGGTGGTTCGATTCCACCTCTGGGCACCCTAAAAAACCTTCTTTAGGCTTTTACCTTAAGAAAATAAAAAGTGATCACTGCTGTTACAAATTCAAAAAACATAAAAAGAACAAAAATCATGTCTGGCATTCCGTCTAGAATTAAACTGAGTGCTCTTCCTATACCAATCCCAAGCATGAAGACAAACATGCACCATAAAGCGGGGACCGTTAGACTTTTGTTAAAAGCTCCAGAAACCCATAACAACACACAGCCAATATATAGACCCATTACAGCTCTGAAGATGTTGGATAAATTATTATCTGCTACTTCAATTCCATAAAGAATTGGGAGAAGCTCTTTTGGATTTATCCCGTATCCCAAAGCAACGAGGAACACTCCGAGAGAAATGAATAATAAAAAATATGATTCTTTTGTCATGGTTACCTTTTACGTTTGATTTTTTAAAATTTACTACAGCTTTTTAATTAGTGATAAAACTTCTCTGCCATATTTGTGCGTCCTTGTGTCATATTTAATGATGTCTGAAAATTACTTTTAAAAGGTTAAAAAGTTATTGGTACTGGAAGTTTTATCGCAGGACCAGTACCAACCACAATTCTTTCTGAGTTGTGTCCGGCCTCCGCCATCGTGATGACGAAGACCTTAGGGCCAGCCGAGGGAGACACTCCTTAGTTGATCAAACGGAAGGCAGTCATCAAAAAAGCGACGCGTGCTGACCGCCGTCGATAACAATGTTCTGACCGACGATAAATCGCGATAAAGGGCTGCAAAGCAGCGCTGCCATGGGTGCCAGATCATCCGCATCGGCAACGAATCCCGCGGGAATGCGGTTATTGGTTAGAAAATGATTCATGCAGGTTTCTTCGTCTTCCGGTAAATCAAAGGCCGCCGCATAGATTGGTAGGAGTTCTGCCGCGCCCTCGGTTGAGAACATGCCGGGCAGAAGATTGTTGATGTTAACGCCATGTTGCGCAATTTCCCGCGAAACCGATGCGGTGTAGTTAATCAATGCGGAACGCGCGGGTCCGGACATCAATCGCCAGATCATAGGGTTTTTCGCCGAGAAGGTCGCGATATTGACGATACGTCCCCAGCCTTTTTCGATCATGACGGGAATGTAATTTCGCATAATTTCAATGGGGCCGATGAGTGCTGTGTCGATCGACTCGCGCCACATATCCGCCGTGACATCAAGGAAGCTGCCATTGGGGGGCGGCGGTTTGATGGTGATAGCGAGGATGTCGGGGTCCGGGCAGGCCTCGAATAAGGCTCGTCGACCGGCTTCGGTTGAAGAATCAGCGACAATGGGTGTTACTGAGGCGGTGTATTTCTCGCTGATTTCCGCAGCCGTGACAAGCAGCCGCTCCTCACGGCGAGCCGTGATGAATAACTCAACACCCGCTTCTGCCAGCCGCTCTGCGGTAGCGCGACCCATACCAGCGCTGCCGCCGGCCATGATGGCTTTCTTGCCCTTGATTTGCAGATCCATCGCTAACTCCTCAATTTTTTAATTCTTTAAGTATTAAAAAATTTGGTCATTTGAGCGTTTCAGCTAGTGCGAGCTCCCATGGTGCGACACTTGGGACGCTGGTGACAAATGAAATGCGTGTTGCAAAAGGAAAGTCTGCTCGTTCAAAATTGGTCAAGGCAAGAGCAATGTTAGAGGCGGGGAACTACTGGCTATAAATGAACGAATAAAAATCAAAACCATTCTAGTCGGACAGCGGTGGGATCGAGGGCTGCTGGTAAAACATCCTTGTAACACTGGGGAGACGTATAGGAAGTATAAAGGCCCTGTTGAGAGTAGATATCCTCTCTGATTGTATCGACTGAGCCTGCTGACCTGTCGACATTCCCGTCTATTGACCGCGAAAATCCTGTTCGCGGCGTTGAGCATACCATTCAAATCCGTTCATTCCTGAACGGGTACACGCGACAGTTCATGCCACGCGGTATTCACTGGCTTCCTTTCTGATGTAATGCTGTTGTGCTGGAATCCTTCCCAGCGAAAAGAGGCAATGGCTCAGATGGTGCTCTGGATGACGGTACCATAAGGTCGACGCTTTCGGCATCATCCTGCATCGCACTTGGGAAGCAGATCCACTGACTGATTTATCTACTTACTGGCGCGGATGAGTTTCGCCTGCTAAGCGTTATCCCTCTGCGGTTAGAAAGTGCAGTGGATCTCTGAGGTTCTGAAGCGCCCGATAGAAAAAGAGTTTGTTAGGTCGTTTGTTCGTAAACCTTAATTTCTTCAAAAACTCGAGTTCCTCTTCGGAAAGATCGTCACACAGCATGGCATCCTGCAGAAAGTCGGTGAGTCCCGGCTCATCCTCGCGTTGACAGTCATAGTCTTTCTCAACAAACGCGAACTTCCTTGGTTGCCCAGGGGCGAGCTTTTCGTTCAGCGTTATTTCCATATCGAAACTCGCGAGGTCTATATCCCAACGAGCGATCAGCGGATCCAGAAAAGAAGAGCAGCTCTGTTTTGAAATATTGAAGATATCTGTATCGAGAAAATCTAGAATAATGCTCCGGATTTTTTCATGGCTTTTGTTTCCGTGCCTAGCGACCTCGTTGAGCCATGCTTGATTGTTCAATTCCGATCGCGCGACCCGGCTCACGACATCCAGGAGCTTCTGCGTTACCAGTTGTTCAAGTTCGCCAAATGGTTCCTTCTCGAATATTGCCCTAATGTCCTTCTGTCGGGCCGCGATGCACTTGCGTAGAATGAGTTTGCGGGTTTCCTTTAGTAGGGCGCCTCGGGGTTCCTCGTAATTGCGTTTCAGCGCATCCATGCGTTGTGCGAGTGCCAATCTTGCCAGTTCGCCATTCGAGAGTTCCAGAGCCTTATCAATTTTTTCGTAGATGTCTGTTCGATCCGGCGCCGGCGGCAATTTCTTGCGGGTCAACAATTGCGATATGTAGGATTCTGTCACTTCAGCGGCCGCAGCCAGATCCTTCTGCTCAAGCCCAAGCTCCTCAAGACGCGTCTTAATGACAGAACAGACATCCATTGCTTCCTACTCCAAAGTGACCTAATAGGTTAATTATAGAAATAATTCCATAACTTACTTGACTAATCAAGTTAATTAACTAATTATGGTTAACAAATTAGCAAAAAATATAAAATAAATTAACTAAATTAGTTATTCAATGGCGGTGCCCGCGGATTAAACAAATGCCTGACGGCACAAACAGAAGGAGTAATCCTATGAACGCAACTAATCCGGGGCTCGGTTTTGTCGCATACGCCCTGATACCAATGATGGTCTTTGCTGCCTCAATAGGGTTAGCCAGAGCGCAAGATGTTGAGGGTACGATTCCCGCCAACGGGAGTGCGAATGCCTATGGGACCGGATGGCAGTGCGACCGGGGTTTTCGAAAGACCGATGGCGCCTGTGTGGTCGTGACATTGCCCGAAAATGCCTATCTGACAGGCTCGTCGTACGGCCCTGGCTGGAAGTGTAAGCATGGCTACAAACAAAACACAGACACGTGTGATCCGGTATTGCTACCAGCGAACGCCTTTCTGAGTGCTACGTCAGGCGATAGATGGTTATGCGATAGAGGCTATCGACAATTCGACGAAATCTGTAAGGCAATCAATGTGCCAGCAAACGGCTACCTTACGGGAAATACCATCCGTTCAGGCTGGGCCTGCGAGCGGGGTTATCGAGCGGTGGGCGACGCCTGCGTATCAATCGAGCCGCCTGCAAATGCATACCTCACGTCTAGTTCCAGTGGTTCTGGCTGGGACTGCGATCGCGGTTATCACGAGATCTATGGCGCCTGCATCGCCATCAAAGTGCCCTCACACGGATACTTGTCAGGGCGATCTTACGGGAACGGTTGGGAATGTGATCGTGGATACATAAAGGTCCAGGCGGCATGCGTCGCCGTGGTGCTGCCAGAGAATGCTCATTTGGATTTCCACGGACACGATTGGGAGTGTAATCAACCGTACCGCAAGTACATGCAAGAATGTAAATCAGGTAATCAAAATGACTGAAGACTATAAACAGGCCTTGGATGCCCACGGCATCGCGAGTAACTCAAGAGATGTCTACTACAACGACTTCACATACGACAGTCTGGCGGACGCGGTCCAATTCGCTGAAATCGACGCGGAACAGCTTCGGCTGGAAGGCGAGGGTTTATGACTGGTCTTGCAGAGGCGGGTATTGGCTCGCCGAACGCGTCCGTGGTCAATCCGGTCAACACTAATCGCAATCGCACTGCCACCGCGATTGTCTACTGTGAAGCTAACTTTGGCGCCATAGATGGTAAAACCGCGAACGGGCTCGTTCGACACTCAGAGCGGTACGAAATCCTATCGGTCATTGATAGCCATAAAGCGGGCCTCGATACCGGTATGGTGCTCGACGGCAAACCCAATGCGATTCCTGTTTGCCGCGATCTTGGGGAAGCTTTGAAGCAGGCCGTCACGGTACCTGATTACTTTATATTTGGCATGGCGCCTTCCAGTGGCATGCTTTCCTTACATGAGCGGGGCGTGGTGCTTGAGGCTATTAGCCACGGGATGAACATCGTAAATGGCCTTCACGAATTTCTTGGAGATGATCCTGTATTCAAAGCTGCGTGCGCGGTAAGCAATGTCGAGATTCTCGACGTGCGCAAACCTCCAGAAAAGAAGGATCTACACATATTCACGGGCAATATTGCCCAGGTAACGTGTCCGGTCATTGCTGTACTGGGTACCGACTGCGCGATCGGTAAACGCACGACCGCGACGATATTGAGTCAGGTGCTCAACGATCGTGGCGTGAAAACACTGATGATTGGAACGGGTCAGACGGGTCTGATTCAAGGCGCCCGTTATGGTGTCCCGCTCGACGCAATACCGTCGCAATTTTGTGCCGGCGAACTCGAGGCGACGATCATCAACGCTTTCATGGTCGAAAGCCCCGACGTAATCCTTATTGAAGGGCAGGGGGCTCTGAGCCACCCCGCCTTTTCGACCTCGTCGTTTATTCTCCGTGGCGCCTGTCCCGATGCTGTTGTATTGCAGCATGCCCCTGGGCGCAGGACTCGCTGCGATTTCACGCAGATGGTCATGCCAGAGCCGGCAGCGGAGATTAATCTAATCGAAACATTCGCCAAGACCAAAGTAATTGGTGTGACGATAAACCATGAGAATATGAGCGACGCCGAAGTTAGCTTGGCGATCGTTCGCTATGAGAGCGAGCTCGGCATCCCGACAACGGACGCACTGAGCCGTTCTCCTGAACACCTAATGAATATGGTTCTCAACGCCTTCCCAAAGCTTACGGAAAAGCTGCCCGCAGCGGCGTGATGATTGCACCGCGCCTGGAGATAGACCTAGGTAAAATTCAGCATAATGCCCGCACGCTTGTCGAACGACTGGCAAGGCGTGGTATTTCGGTGACCGGTGTGACCAAGGCGGCGCTTGGTTCGACCGAGATTGCCGACGCAATGCTGTTGGCCGGCGTAAGTGGTTTGGGTGACTCACGTATCGAAAACATTGAATTAATGCGAAGTTCGCACATGTTCGCGCGTCTTTCGTTGATTCGCCCACCGATGCTTAGCCAGGCGGAACGCGTGGTCAGAAGCGCTGACGTAAGTTTTAACACCGAGCTTGAGGTCATCAGACGGCTATCGTCCGAGGCGGGCAAATTGGGCCGAACGCATGCGGTCGTTCTCATGGTTGAGCTCGGCGACCTGCGCGATGGCATCATGCCGGACGACCTGGTGGCCGCCGTGCGTGAGACGTTGAGGTTACCGAACATTTTGTTCAAAGGGATCGCTACCAATCTGGCTTGTCAGAACGGAGTCTCGCCTGATGACTTAAATATGGGCGAGTTGTCCAGGCTCGCGGCGTTGATCGAAGCGACGTTTGATATTTCGATAGAGGTAGTGTCTGGTGGGAATTCGGCCAATCTGGAATGGGCGTTCGATGGCGAGTACACCGGGCGAATCAATAATTTGCGCCTTGGGGAATCTATTTTACTGGGTCGCGAAGCGCTCCAAAGGAAAGCTATATACGGCTTGTACACTGACGCAATTATGTTGGTCGCCGAAGTGATCGAGTCTAAATTAAAGCCGACGCAGCCCGTCGGTGAGCTGGTTCCAAATGCGTTTGGAGTACGCCCGAAAGTAGTAGATAGAGGCACTGTCGTACAGGCTATTCTGGCGATAGGCATACAGGATGTCGACGTGGGTGGTTTACAGCCCTCCAAAGGCATCGAGATCCTCGGAGGTAGCAGCGATCACCTCGTTGTAACGTCCGGCGTCGGTAACCTCGCCGTTGGTGCGGAGATGACGTTCCAACTTAACTACAGCGCAATGCTTCGTGCTATGACGTCGCCCTTTGTGACCAAGTCATTCGAATCCGCGTCTAATGGATCCACCCTGCATCGTAGTATAGGACGCATAAAAGGGCCGTCGAGAGCAGATATTCTCATGGATACGAGTCTCCAAACCTGAAAAGATCTCGAGGAGCCAGCCTACCACTCTGAAATCTTACCGGCGTCAGTCATCGAACGATTCATTGTCGACCATTGCTGAGCTGTAGAACGCAGAGGGTCGAATCAGGCTTTGCAATGGCTTCCTGCTGATTGACCGTGAACTTGTGGACTCCTTCCCAGCGAAAAGAGGCAATGTCTCAGGTGGCGCCCTGATTGGCTGTACTAGGATGGGTCGGGCAGGTGCACCCTGTTCCTATGGCACCGATAGATGAAACATATGAGGAGTGAAATGGTGGGCCCAGTAGGACTTGAACCTACGACCAATCGATTATGAGGATGGGGGAGAATCCGGCGAGACTGTTGTAAGAGGAAGAATCGTAGGGATTTTTTTGGACACTGATTTCCGATTTGAAGCAGTCAGAACCTATTCCGAACCGCTGTGTCCTATGAGTTGGCATCGAGGCGCGCAATCTCAAGAGCGATAAGTCATTTCTCAAGCGAAAACCAAACTCGCACCGAAAAGAATTCGATTCGTACAGCCAGTCCGCGATGCTAACGTCATCCTGCGAAGATTTCGGCATACATCTCGGTATCAAAGGGAATACGGGCGCTCAACACATGCAGCGTGATGAAGTGTATCCAGGGATTGCCAGTGACCACCGTGAAGGTGGCTTTTCCCATACCTACTAGCACTTGCGTCATGATGATGTAGCTAACACTCAGTGCTCCGAGCTCCCTTGATCCATAATCTACGCCTGGATCAAAGAGGCTAAAAATGGCGTAAAAGAAACCAGCCAATGTGATTACGGTGAGTTTGTTATCAAATAGCACCATAAGACGCGGGATCAATACGACATGCATCAGCAAAAGCACGGGTAGACCCGCGCCGATAGTGTTAGCGACGATGCTGGTCGGCACGCCCAACACATATTGCTCTGTGCTTAATGAAAAGAAAGTTACCCCGCCGATGATGGGTCCAAAAAAATCGAGCATCCAGTAAGCAACAATGATCCAGAGGTTACGTCGCCACTCCCATGGAGTGAGCAGACTTTTGAAATGAAGCCCGTTGCGCCTTAGCCAGTAGACCGGAACAGCGAAATACAGCAGGCCATTTAACAGCATCCAGCTGATCACGGTGCCAAGGTCGTGTTTCCCTTGTTGAAAAATATCTGGCCCAGGGAAATGAAGTCCTGACTGAAAGCCGAGGCCCAAAATCAGTTGCGTCACCAGTAGATAGCTAAATACACCGAGCACCTCTCGACCGGCTTTTCTTTCATCTAGGCAAAAGCGATCGGTCCATCGAAAAGGATCCCGATGGCGGGTGAGGAAAAGGAGTAAAAATACAGTCAGGCCCAGCACTGGCAGATAGACGGTCAGCAGGCTGGTCAGTCCGTCTTCGGCGATGGGCGGACGCGCGCTGGCTCTGTAGTCGAGCATGAAGAATGCGACCGTGGTTACAAACCAAAGGATGACAACGCAGATGAGCAAAGGACGATAGTGTGGCACTCGACTCATGGCGGCTCCGAAACGCATGGTGGGGGAACAGCCTGCATCACGATAGCTCAAACTTCAATGCGGCGGCAGAAATGGTGGGCCCAGTAGGACTTGAACCTACGACCAATCGATTATGAGTCGACTGCTCTAACCAGCTGAGCTATGGGCCCTGAACGAGTGCGTAGTTTACCAGACAGAGGATAACGCGTGCTGCTGTTACGTATTAATCAAGGTCGCTGGCAGCATGCCGTTCAGGCAGTTGCCTAGCCTCATCTCCCCAGACGCGATTGATGCGCTGACCACGTTGTACGGCGGGTCTCGTTTGAACGGCTTTGGTCCATCGCTGCACGTTTTTGTATGAGTCCACATCAAGAAACTCGCCTGACTCATAAAGCATGCCCATGGCGAGCGCGCCGTACCAGGGGTGAATCGCAATATCGGCAATGGTGTAGTCGTCCCCACAAATAAACTCGCGTTCTGCCAAGTTCTGGTCCAGCACGTCTAGCTGTCGCTTCACTTCCATCGTAAAGCGGTTAATGGGGTATTCGTACCGCTCTGGCGCATAGGCGTAGAAGTGTCCAAAGCCACCCCCCAAGAAGGGCGCGCTAGCCATTTGCCAGAACACCCACGACAGACATTCGGCACGTGCACTGAGGTCGGCAGGCAAAAATTGCCCGTGCTTTTCCGCGAGGTACATCACGATCGCACCGGATTCAAAAATGCGAGTGGGCGTCGGGGTACTGTGATCCACTAACGCGGGGATTTTAGAATTGGGATTTGCCGCAACAAAGCCGCTAGAGAACTGATCCCCCTCCATGATGTTGATCAACCAGGCGTCGTATTCGGCTTCGTTAATACCCAATGCCAATAACTCTTCGAGCATGACCGTCACTTTGACGCCATTGGGTGTGGCGAGAGAGTAGACCTGTAGTGGGTGCTCTCCCACTGGCAGAGCTTTATCATGAGTCTGTCCCGCAATGGGTCGATTGATTTTGGAAAAGCGGTTTTCTTCGTCTTGGTCCCACTTCCAGACTTTAGGCGGAGTGTAGGTGGTGGACTCTTTCATAGTGTACTCATCGTATTCGTCGGGGGTAGGGTAGAGCTCGTCATCTGCCATGCCATGTATATCCTTGTTCTAACAGTTACCGAAAGGGCGATTGAATCCCTGGCCAGGACTTAGTCGCGCGGCGGCAAGCCGTGCACCATCGTGAGAAATTGCAAATCAGTGCCCGCTCTACGATGCTCGCTCAAAGCTTGGTAATCGGCATCGTCGTACCACGCAGTGGCGTGACTCTCAGAGGGAAACATGAACATCACCATGCGCCCCTCTCTAGGGCTCGCGCCTTCAAAGGTGGTCGTATTATCGTCGTAGGTTAGAAAAGTCCCTTCGTGGCGTTTAAGAATTGGAAAAAAACCTTTTTCGTATTCGCGGTAGGCGGCGGCGTCGTGAACAATAAAATTTGCGACAACATAGACAGGGGTATCAGACATGGGTGCTCCTTACAGCGCAGGATACCAATCAGCAATGGCACGGCCGATGGCTTCGGGTGAATCTTCTTGTATAAAGTGCAAGCCCTCTACGGTGACTTCGGTCTGATTGGGCCAGCTACGACAAAAGTCGCGCTGCGCCCCCACCAAAATCGAGCCGGGCTCCGCGTTAATAAACAGTTTGGGGATCGGGCTCTCAGCCATAAAGGCACCGTAGGCCTCGACTAAGCTCACCATGTGAGGGGGCTCGCCGTCGATAGGGATCTGCCGCGGCCAATTGAGCGTCGGTTGTCGGTTAGCCGGTGTGTCAAAAGGGGCTCGGTAGTGCGCCATTTCTTCCGCACTGAGGTCGCGCAAGATGGAGCTCGGGAGAACGCCTTCTACGAACAGATTGCGCGTTAATACGAGGTCTTCTCCCTTATCTGAGCGAAAGCCCTGAAAAATCCCGCGCGCACTTTCTGGCCAATCCTGCCAGCTTAGCGGTGCCACGATCGCTTCCATATAGGCAACGCCTTTCACCGCTTGCGGGTTGAGGCTCGCCCAATGAAAGCCCAGACCACTTCCCCAGTCGTGAATGACCAGCGTGACTTTTTTGTCGGCTGCAATGTGCCGTAACAGGCCATCCAGATAATCAAAAGCGACCTGAAAAGAATAGCGCTCTGGCCCCTCGCTTTCAGGCAGCTTCTCTGAATCACCCTGGCCAATGAGATCAGGTGCAATGACACGGCCGAGCCCCTCGAGCTGCGGGATCACGTTGCGCCATAAGTAAGATGAGGTCGGGTTGCCGTGCAGCAGCACGATGGGATCACCGGCACCTGCCTCGAGGTACGCGATGCGTTTTCCGTTGATCGTGGCAAATTGTTGCGTTGCGGGCATGGCGTTCCTTGTAGTGAGCTGAGCGATCTTGGGTTATTGAGCTATTAGGTATAGCTCGGGCATTGGTGTACCGAAGTTTGTAGGATGCTGCGTGTCGATTATTGGCAGTTATACTGCCATGAAATTCCTCGCTTGACCAAGCTAGCCGGCAAGTTCAGTTCGTTAATGCCAGCATGTACTCGGCCACGAGTTGTCGCATGGGTGCTGATAGATGATCCTGCGGCGGCATAGTGGGAAAGTCGGGGCGTTTTTTTTCTGGGGCCGCAATATAGGCGGCGACACTGCCAGCGTCTTCTCCATACTGGGCTTTTATCGCCAGCGTGGGGGGGCCAATCAAACGCACGTTATAAGCATGACAGCCGGCACAGATACCCTGATATACCAGCTCCGCGCCTGAGGCATCTTCGGTGATCACACGAGGTTCAGCGGGCTCGGGTAGCATTTTGGTGATCACACCGCGGGTCGAATCACTCGGTTCGCGCCCGGCGATGGCATCGCTCGCACGAATGGTGGGGCTGTTGCAGTCTGCCCAGTCATCGACACCGAGCGTCCGGTAGGCGCCGCGCCGTGAGATGCAGCTGCCCCGCACGGCTTCAGTGGCGCCCTGATAGGCAAAAATGTCGGGCCCGGTAGTAGAGAGCTTGGTCAGCATGAGGAGCTGCATCTCCCCTTCCGGGTCGGCGCCATTGTTAAACATAATATTGTCGCGAATCTGTACTCGATCCGGGTTGGGGTCCGAGCCAGTGTCGGTGGCGATCTCAGTCACAAAGTCCTGGCTGGTGACGATAATGCCGGCATTGTTATTACCGGTGATCACGTTGTCCTCGATCACTACATCATCCCCCGACATCACGATGATCCCGCTGCCTGAAGGGATCTGCGACACCAATGAGCCCGGTATGCCAAAGTTGGGGGTGTTGTTGTCTAGAACAAAGTTGCGTCGAATGATCGCGTCGTAGGAGCTTTTAATCGGAAGACCTGGGGTAATAAAGACGAGAATACCGCCGGTATTATTCTTGACCAAATTACCCTCTACCAAGGCATGGCGGCTGTTCTCAATCTCGATGCCAGCGACGTTGTCAAAAACCTGATTGTTTCTGACATCAATATAGTCGCTCATGCCGACATAGATGGCTGCGTCTTCTATACCTGAGAGAATGTTATTTTCGATCAACCCATTCTCACCAAATTCGGGGAAGATCCCGTAAACGCCCGAGTCGATGACCCAGTTATTACGGATCGAAAAATTGTTGCCGGCTTGCCCCATGATGGCATTGCCCTTGTAGTGAGTGATCTTGAACCACTCCACTGAAAAGCCATTGCCCGAATACAAGATGGCGTCATTGAGTTGTGTTTTACCATCGAGGTGAGGCCAATCATCGCCCTCAACGACGCCGCGCAGCGTGATGTCGTCCTTGTCCACAAAAACCGTTTCACTATAAAGACCGGGGTAGACCAGAATCTCATCGCCGGGTGAGGCCGCGTTAACGGCGTCCTGAATGCGCTCGCCTTCTCGTACTTCAAGGATCGCTGCCTGCGTCACTAAGGCGCTACTGATGAACGCCAGTAAACCGATTCGATAAAAGAAGCTGATGCAGTGTCTGCCGCTCATGGATTGTTGCCCCCCTGATGGTTCATTAACCTGCGGTGATTGATATTGTTGTAACGCAGGCTTCGTAATATTGTGCACCAAAGTGTCCGCGGGCGCTCGTGGTGCTTTTTTAGCACGGGTCACGGGTAACCCTGACGGCACCTGATGCGGTATCGCCGGCATAAAGGCCTCGTCGGTGAGCGTGCCCATAAAGCCGGTCAGTAAGTCGATTTCACGCTCGGTGAGGTTGGGCTCCCAGATATGCCAGTGAATCATGAGTGAATCACCCTCAGGCACTTCGTGGCCTCGGCCTCCGGTATAAAACCGGGCGGCGTCTGCGAGCGTGCCCTTTTGCCCACGGTGCATATAGGGCGCTGTGCGGACCACATTGCGCAGGCTCGGTACCCGAAACGCGCCGCGTTGGCTCTCATCGCCGGTGATCGCCTGTGCGCCGGGATCGATCAAAATATTAGGCGCATCGGCGACGCCAATCACCGCCAACTGCTGATTAGTGAAGAGCGGTGGGGTGTGGCACTCGGCGCAGCGTGCGACAAAAGAGCGAAACACGTTGAAACCGGCTTTTTCTTCTTCGGTGAGTGCCGCGTGGTAGCCATGGGCATAGAGATCGTAGCGGCTATTGAGTGAAATTAGCGAGCTTTCAAAGGCGGTGATGGCGGTGTAAACGTCTTCTAGTGTAACGGCAGATTGACCAAAAGCTTGCGCAAACAGATTTTGATAGGCGTTGCTGTTATTGAGCGTGGCAAGCAGATTAGCCGGGTTGTTGCCCATTTCGAGCGGGGAATAAAGCGGGCCCTGCATTTGTGACTCGAGGGTCGATTGAGCGCCATCCCAAAGCAGCGTCGAGAGAAACCCGACGTTCCATAGACTTGGCGCAGAGCGCAGTAACGTCTGACCGCCAATGCCGACTGCTTGCGCCTGGCCGTCAGAAAACGCCAGCGCTGGATCATGGCAGCTGGCACAGCTGATGGTGCCATCTAGAGAGAGAATCGGATCAAAAAATAGATAGCGCCCGAGGTCAATTTGCGCCGGCGTAAACCCCTCCCTCAGCGGCGGTAAGCCGGTTTTTAGGCCGCCCACACCCTTGTTTTGCAGTGAGCGGTATTGTCGATAGCGATTGTTTAGTACGCACCCACCCTCTGCATTCTCAGTAAAAGAGGCGGGGCAGCGGGTATTCAGCACAAATTCGGTCTCTGGGGTAACAGCAGCAGCGGAGGCCATCCGGCCCCCAACCACGAGTGCCGACACCAGCGCGATCAGAAGCCCTGAACGCTGAAGGATCGCTAAGCACGCTGTCAGTGTTGGCATCATTGGGTGCCCCAAAGTGAGTAGCTGCAAGACCAGTGGCGCCTATTATGACGTCTATTATTTACGATCTATTATTGCTGATCAGATATTACCGATTAGCTATTGCCGGTCAGTTAGGGCGGGTCAGCACGACGCTAACACCGCGGTTTTATGGTGGATCGCCAACGCAGCCCCTTTGCCTGCAACACGCTCACAACCCGCTTGGTTGTCATGATAGTGGAATTCGAGCGGCACCAGTGTGCGAGGAGGTCGGAGGTGGTGCGAGCATAGGCCCTGCGGGCGAGCCTTAAGAGCGTTTGGGTGGCAGTGTGGCGATGTGGGCGATCACATCGTCAAGGTCATCCTCATCGGGCAGTGCCGGTGCAAGACGCGCCATTTGGGCACCGTAAACGTCATCCGCATGCTGACCGCGCAGACCGTCAAGAAAGCCTTGATAAGCGGATTTCAGGTACCAGTCACTGGCTCCTGCCAGGGCAGGTGCCCCCAAAATTGGATTGCCCAGCGCATTACCACCATGGCAGGCACTACAAAGATGGGTGTAGTAATCCCCGCCTCGTGTCGCGTCGCCTTTGATGGTGGACACGGGCCGTGCCGGAGGGAGATCAGTGCTGATAAAGGCAGCTAATGGCGGAATGTCAGACGGCGCGAGCAATGCGACGCTGAGTGCCATGCGATGGCCTGTCTGATCCTTGGGATCGGCGCCGCGGACTCCGTTAACAAAATGCGTCAGCTGGCGCGCGAGATAATCCGCCGAGAGTTGGGTGAGTGCGGGGGCATCCAATGCACGATTGCCTTCACCTGCTGCGCCGTGGCAGACACCGCATTGTTGTTGCCAGATGTCACTGCTGGCGGCATCCATGGGGGCCGCCGTCATGGTTGCGGCGGGATCGGGAGAATCTGTTACTGAGTCGCCACAGCCAATGAAACTCCCCAACAGGGTCAGCAATAGGGCGAATCGAAGCACTGACCTACTCGAGGAAACTGCGCAGATAATCTGAGCGGGTGGGGTGGCGCAGCTTGCGCAGTGCCTTGGCTTCAATCTGGCGAATACGCTCCCGGGTTACATCAAACTGCTTGCCGACCTCTTCCAGCGTGTGATCGGTATTCATGTCGATGCCAAAGCGCATGCGCAGCACTTTCGCCTCACGCGCGGTCAGGCCCCCGAGCACCTCGCGAGTCGCTTCGGTGAGGCCTTCTTCGGTGGCGGCATCAACCGGCGATGCAATCGTCAGGTCTTCGATGAAATCACCCAGATGAGAATCTTCGTCATCACCAATGGGGGTTTCCATTGAAATCGGTTCTTTGGCGATCTTCAGTACCTTACGGACTTTGTCCTCTGGCATTTCCATTCGCTCGCCTAATTCTTCAGGCGTCGGCTCGCGGCCCATTTCCTGCAGCATCTGGCGAGAAATGCGGTTGAGCTTGTTGATGGTTTCGATCATATGAACAGGAATACGGATCGTTCTGGCTTGATCCGCAATCGATCGCGTGATGGCCTGTCGGATCCACCACGTCGCATAGGTGGAGAACTTGTAACCCCGACGGTATTCAAATTTATCCACGGCTTTCATCAAGCCAATGTTGCCTTCTTGGATCAGATCCAGGAATTGCAGGCCTCGATTGGTATATTTTTTGGCAATTGAGATCACCAACCGCAGGTTGGCCTCAACCATCTCTTTCTTGGCACGACGTGCGCGCGCTTCGCCCATGCTCATTCGGCGATTGATCTCTTTGATCTCGGTAATCGTCAGGCCGGTGGCTTCTTCGACATTGGCGATCTGGCGCTGCAGGCGCTGGAGCTCTTCTTTATGAAGATTGATTTTGGCGCCCACATCTTTCTTGCGCGTCACACGGCTGACCCAGCGGCTGTCGCTTTCTGAACCCTGAAAACTTTTGATGAACTCTTTGCGATCCATGCGGCAGTCACGCACCACGATGCGCATGATGTCGCGTTCTGGCTCGCGGACCGCTGACAAGGCAATGCGCGGCTCGTCAATTAAGGGATCAAAAACCCGGGGTGTGAGTTTGAAGAATTTAAAGAGCTCACCGAGTTTGTTCATCTCGGTAATGGCGTCTTTGTGGTCGCGGCCCTTGGCGGCTATCGCCTTTTCGGTCTTCGTGCACTGACGTTTCAGCGCAGTAAAGCGCTTTTTAGCCTCAATGGGATCGGGGCCAACGTTAGCCTCTTCTTCCTCGTCATCATCGCTTTTTTGCTCGGCCTTTTGCTCCGCTGCTGCGGCCATTTCAGACGCTGACGGAACGTGTTCCGCCGGGTCGAGATAGCCAATCATCACGTCGGTGAGTTTGCGCTCTTCTTTCGCGACCAGTTCGTACTCGTTGCAGAGCCGGCGCACCACGTCAGGATAGTGGGCTAGCGCGGCCATCAATTCACGAATGCCTTCTTCGATGCGCTTGGCAATGATGATTTCGCCTTCTCGAGTCAGCAGCTCTACCGTACCCATTTCGCGCATGTACATGCGCACCGGATCCGTCGTTCTACCGGCTTCTTGCTCCACTGCTGCCAGCGCCGCTGCTGCTTCAGCAGAGGCGATCTCGTCCGCAGAGCGATCGCCCCCAGACATCAGTAATTCGTCGGCATCGGGGGCCTGCTCAAAGACCTGAATACCCATATCGTTGATCATCTGGATGATGTCTTCGACTTGATCCGGATCTGAGATATCTTGAGGAAGGTGGTCGTTAACTTCAGCGTAGGTCAGGTAGCCTTGTTCTTTTCCCTTTGCAATCAAGGCCTTAAGTCGTGATTGCTGATGCGTTCGGTCGGTCATTCGCAGCCTGCGTGGGTGTGGCAAAAAATAGCCGGCGATTATAACGGCTCAGGCCCCAGATCACCATGTGCTTGTCTGGGAAAATGCCTCTCTTTGGCAACAGCGCTCATTCTCGCGCTAGATCGGTAGTGGTGGCCATGCCAGAGACAGGCAGGTTCGATAGGTGAAAAAGGGGGGGGTTATGTGGCCCTAAGCGGTTAAAAGCCGCTAGTGACGTCCCGACAGGGTGCGGATCTCTTGGGTCAGGGTCAGGAGCGCCTGCTTGTCTTCGCTGCTGAGATCCGCGTAAGCCTTACGCTTGAGCCGTTCAACCTGCTTGCGCGCCGCATCGAGGGCGGGGTGCCGATTGAGCTTATCGATCAGTGCGTCGCACAGCGCATGCAGGCCAGCATCGTCCTCAACGGTTTCTCGGCCCGCCAGTGCGCTCAAAAAATCGCCCTCTGGTGTCCCAAACCAAAAGCCGAGTAAAGCCGCCGTCGTGACGTCGGGGTATTGCTGAATATGGCTGACCACCTCAGTGAGGAGCACTGCGTCGCGGTTGCCTGTGCTCGGCATGAGGTTATCTGGGATTTTATTGGCCAGCGCAGGCTTGAGGACTAACAGACCGAGTAATCGATGTATGGGGTTGAGCGAGCTGGGAGAGAGGCTCTCCAGTATGGGCTCGTGGGGTGGCTGCTCAGCCTCGGGGGGTAACTCTGCAGGATCAAGGGGTGGCGGCGCCTCGACACGAGGTGGCGTCGAGTCGATAGGATCGGGGCGCGGTGCAGGCGGCGGTTGAAGGCGTTTGAGACTCTCTACATCAATGCCCGTGCGCTCAGCCAGTGCGTGATACATCAGCGTTTGAAACACACCCTCGGGTAGGCGATCCAAATAGGGTACCGCGAGCTTAGAGAAGCGTGCTCGACCATCCATGGATTCTAAATCCAGGCCATCAGCGAGATGTTTGAATAAAAATTCTTCTAGGGGATCGGCGTGATCAAAGAGGTTTTCAAGGTAGGCTTTGCCTTTGGCACGCACCAAGGTATCGGGATCTTCTCCCTCGGGCAGAAACAAGAACTTACTTTGCCGGCCATCTTGCATTGCCGGTAGCGTCGCCTCTAAACCGCGAAAGGCGGCCTTGCGCCCGGCATCATCACCATCGAAGCAGAAAACAACTTCTGGCACCAATCGAAACAGACGCTCGAGGTGCGTTTCGCTCGTAGACGTGCCCAGCGTTGCGACAGCGTAGGGGATGCCGTGCTGAGCCAGAGCGATGACATCCATATAGCCTTCGACCACGACAATGCGTTCGAGCCTTCGAGGGTGCTTGCGGGCTTGCCACAGGCCATAGAGCTCGCGCGATTTCTGAAAAACAGGGGTTTCGGGTGAATTAAGGTATTTCGGTTTGTCATCCCCCAATACCCGGCCGCCAAATGCGATGATCCTGCCGCGTTGATCCTGAATAGGAAACATCACGCGCTCGCGAAAGCGGTCGTAGATGCGCCCTTTGTCATTTTTAACCAACATGCCTGAGTTCATGAGCCGTTCTTGCGTGGAAGGATGATCGCCACTGGCTCGTATTAAATTGTCCCAGCCTTCCGGGGCAAAGCCGACTCTGAAGTCCCGCGCGATTTCTCCTGTCAGTCCACGGGCCTTGAGATAGTTCACCACCTTGTGTCGCTCGGGATGCTGACGGAGCGCGTGCTCATAAAACTTACTGGATTGCTCCAGGATTTCGTACAGCGGCTTGTTTTGATCTTTTGGCGGTTCCTGTCCGGTACGGGGGTCATCCTCAGGGATTTCCAACCCGACTGTTTGCGCCAAACCCTCCACTGCCTCACGAAAGTCGAGACGCTCGTAATCCATAACAAAGCCCAGCGCATTCCCCCCAGCCCCACAGCCAAAGCAGTAGTAGAACTGTTTGTCTGGATTGACAGAAAAAGAAGGGGTGCGCTCATCGTGAAACGGACAGCAAGCAGTATAGTTTTTGCCGGCTTTTTTGAGTTTAACGCGTCGGTCGATAACCTCGACGATATCGAGCCGATCGAGCAGGTCGTCTAAAAAAGCTTGCGAAAGTCGTGCCACAGTGTCGGTCGTCTGGAGTCGTTGTACCTTGCGCCGTCGTTACCAACAGCGCAGATGAATGAATCGAAGCAAGACAACAGTGTGGACCTCCGCCTTAAGGAGGGCAAGCAATGTATGGCGTGACCGTATGTAATGTGCCCGCATGCAATGTGCCCGTATGCAATGTGGCAGTGTGTGGTGTGGCAGTATGTGAGGTAGCAGTGCGAGAAACACAGTCTATCGGCGATTCAGGTACCGAGTTTGGCCTTAACGCGTTGCGAGACGTCACCCATATCGGCGCGTCCCTGGAGTTGCGGCTTCAGTTTACCCATCAACTGTCCCATCGCGGCCATGCCAGTCGCCTCGATACCCGCCAGCGCCTCATCGATCAGCGCATCGATATCGGCAGCTGAGAGTTGCTCGGGCAAAAAGGTTTGTATAACGATAATTTCAGCGTCTTCTTGATCCGCTAATTCGGGACGATCGGCATCACGATACTGTTTAGCCGAATCACGCCGCTGCTTGACCATCTTATCCATAATGGCAATCGCGCGGGCGTCATCGATCTCGATGCGCTCGTCAACTTCGATTCGTTTGAAGTCCGCCTGAATCAGGCGAATCGTGGAGAGAGTTTGTTTGTCCCGCGCTTTCATGGCTGCTTTCATGGCAGCCTTCACTTGCTCGACTAGAGAGAGTGTCTCGCTCATCGGGATATGCGTTTTACTCGAGAGCCTAGTAGAGACGTTGGCGCTTACGGTTTTCGCGCAGCACCTTTTTGGCGTGGCGCTTCACAGCGGCTGCGGCAGCGCGCTTGCGAATCGTAGTCGGCTTCTCGTAATGCTCACGCTTACGGACTTCGGCAATTAAGCCGGCTTTTTCGCAGGAACGCTTAAACCGACGTAAAGCAACGTCGAAAGGCTCGTTCTCTTTTAACTTAATAGAGGGCATTCATCTATCCTGTGGTGTCTACAACCCACGCTTTATGGCGTGGACCCAACGAAAGGGCGCGCAGTATAGGTGCCAAACAGCGATTTTGCAAAGCCTTGCCGGGTGTTAGTTTTTGTCTCTTTTTGGCTCCCAGCGGCGATTTGAAGGTCCGATTGCGCTTAACGCGCCCACTTTGGCGGTTCATAATGGCGCCGCCGGGGTTGCTGGGCAGATTAGGGATAAAACCGTCATGCGGGTATTGGGTATTGAAACAAGCTGTGATGAGACGGGTGTTGCCGTCTATGACACAGAGCGGGGGCTGCTCGCAGACGTGTTGTATTCGCAGGTTGCTATTCATGCCGAGTATGGGGGCGTTGTGCCGGAGCTGGCTAGCCGCGATCATGTCCGTAAGACCTTGCCATTAATTGATCAGGCCCTATCAGAGGCTGATATCACCCGCGCTGACATCGAGGGCGTGGCTTATACCGCGGGCCCCGGGCTCGCTGGCGCCCTCATGGTCGGTGCAACGCTGGGGCGTGCTATTGCCGTTGGGCTCGGTGTGCCCAGTCTTGGTGTACACCACATGGAGGGCCACTTACTCGCGCCAATGTTGGCTGAAAACGCGCCTGCTTACCCGTTTGTGGCATTGCTCGTATCGGGTGGGCATACGCAATTGGTGCGGGTAGACGGTTTGGGGGTGTATCAGCTGCTCGGCGAATCCCTCGATGACGCCGCCGGTGAAGCCTTTGACAAAACGGCCAAAATGCTGGGATTACCTTATCCCGGAGGCCCTCAGGTCGCACAGCTGGCGGAGGAGGGTGACCCCACGCGATTTGATTTTCCGAGACCGATGGTGAAGCAGGGGGGGCTTGATTTCAGTTTTTCGGGTCTGAAGACGCACACGCTCACGACAGTCAAGGCTTGCGAAGCAGATGGCGGGCTCAGCCAGCAAAACAAGGCTGATATTGCGCGGGCGTTTGAGATGGCGGTTGTCGACACATTGGTCATCAAGTGTCGGCGCGCGCTCAAACAGGAACAGTTGACCCGTTTAGTGATGGCGGGAGGCGTTAGCGCCAATGTGCGTTTGCGCGCTGCGCTTGAACAGAAGCTCGAGGGCTGTGAGGTCTTTTACCCGGTCGCTAAATTGTGTACCGACAACGGTGCCATGATTGCCTTCGCCGGTGCGTTGCGGTTGGCTGCAGGTGAGTGCGACGGACCGGATGCTGAAGTCAGACCGCGCTGGCCCATGACCGAACTCTCGGCGCCATGAGTAGCAAGAGTGGGGAGCGCACTACAGTAAGGCGCTGTCGCGTCGCGCAGTAAGGATGAGTGCTATGGATACCGTTTTTATCACCGGTCTAAAAGCCGCTTCAGTCATTGGTTGCTATGACTGGGAGCGCGATATTCGGCAAACGCTGGTCATTGACCTGGCACTGCAAGCAGACTTTGGCCGCGCTGCAACAACCGATGCGTTAGAGGACGCCCTCGATTATGCGGCGATCTCGCAGCGCGTGATTGCGGTCTGTGATGCGTCGCGATTTCAATTACTCGAGGCCTTAGCGGAACATCTAGCTTCCGTGTTGTTAGCGGAGCATGCCATCAGCCGCTTGCGCATGACGATCACCAAGCCGGGCGCTGTGTCAGAGGCGGAAGGCGTCGGTGTGGTCATTGAGCGGCCCTAAACCCAAACGATTAGGGCAGTACCTCTTGAATTTGTGCTATTCGAGCGGTATCAATAGCCGCCCCTAAAGCGGGACCGGTTAACCCCGAGCCGCTAAAGTCAGCTGCGGTCACCGTGCGCGCTCGGTCACACGCCTCGCGGAGGAGCTCAATCGCTGCCTTGGCCTCATCGCTGTTTTGCTCCAGTGCCATCAATGTCTCGCAGACCCCCTCGAAGGGCTCATCTCTGCGCAGGGCATCGAGTAACTTGACCAATGCCATACATTCGGAGGCATCTCTTAGCGCAGTCTTGAGGGTCGGGCGCGCAATACTGACCCGAGATGAGAGCAGGCCAAAGGCATTAGGGACTTTGAGACGCTGATTGATGGCCTTCACGCGCGCCTCGGGCAGATCTGCCAGCAGCGACGCCCAGCGGCAGTCAAGGCGAGGCGTATGGGGGGCGGCTCGCGCGAGGGAGGCAATCCCTTGGGATATGGATAGTGCCGGCAGTAAAGCAGCCAGTGCCTGACAGTCCGCGAGGGTATGAAAAAACACCTCGGGGTTATTTGTTCCAAGCGATTTCTCCATTTCAATCCATACCCGCTCGATCGAAAGATGAAGGAGTTCATCGGCCGCAACGATTTGAGTGAGTAAGGCGGCAGTCTCGGGCGCAATGGTAAATCCTAGGTGGTGATAACGCGCAGCAAAACGCGCGACCCGCAGTACCCGCAAAGGGTCCTCGACGAAATGCGGCGACACGTGTCGTAGCACGCGGTCCGCGAGATCCTGCTGGCCATGATAGGGGTCGATAATCTCGCCCGAAGCATCCATCGCCATGGCATTGATCGTGAGATCTCTTCGCTCAAGGTCTTCTTCGAGGGTAACCGCGGGATCAGCATGCACGACAAAACCGTGATAGCCTTTTCCCGATTTGCGCTCAGTGCGGGCGAGGGCATATTCCTCTTTTGTGTCAGGGTGCAGAAACACGGGAAAATCACGCCCAACCTGTGTATAGCCGGCTTCAATCATCTCTGCTGGGGTGGCGCCCACCACCACCCAGTCTTTTTCGTGGTACGGGTAGCCTAGTAAGGTGTCGCGGACAGCGCCGCCAACAAGGAAACTTTTCATCTCGGAGCTGACACCTAATGGGTCGCTGGAATAATTTATTATCTAGCTTTCGCGGCCGTTAGGACAGCCATCTGCGCTAGATTAATTGTGCCCTAGGCCCACGACTTACGATGGTCAATGATGCAATGATGGCTAAGACAACGCGATGTGTCGATATACAGGGCTACGGCATGGCGAATGGTTACGTGAGCAATGTCATACGCGACCACAGTAAATATTTTGGCGATCACCTACCTTGATCGCGGTATTGGCAACGCAATGCATATTGCGGCCTCACTACCGGGTGACTCCTGAGCCGGCGAATCAAGGATTATCGACGGATGCTGTTTGGCTTAACGTTATGGTAGGTCCCCGCTTTGCCGCACCGCTAATCTGATTCATATGGTGGGTCAGTGATGGGTTGTCATCCTCGGGGTGCCTCAATGTTGGCGCGGTGTGCATCGGATTAAGCTGACTTTTGCTGATCTGAGCAGCTAGCTGTCTGAATTAGCGCTTGCAGTTGCAACTGTATCGTCGTCCAGTGTCGATTTCGTAAAAGGTCAGCGCCTTACCCCACACGCATCCCGTGTCGAGGCCAATAATATTGGGGTTGTCGATACTGCCCTCGAGCGATGCCCAGTGTCCAAAGATGATCATTTCGTCTTTTGCTAGCCGGTTGGGGTGACTGAACCAAGGCGCCACTTTTTCACCTGCGATCACATCGGGAATGGGTTCGGGGCCTTTGCTGATAAGATCGAGCTCGCTCTCAGGCGTGCAGTAACGCATGCGGGTCAAATAGTTGGTGATGACCCGTAGACGAGTCATCCCATTGAGACCGCCGTTCCAACCGCTCGGTTCGTTGCCATACATTGCTCGAAAAAACGACATCGCGTCCTCGCTCTGGAGGACGTTTTCGACTTCACTGGCGAGGGCTAGCGCATCTTCGATATTCCACATCGGGGGAATGCCTGCATGCACCAGGGTGACTTTATTTTCGTGATGCACCAGCGGTTGGCACCTCAGCCACTCCAAGAGCAGCTCCTGATCAGGTGCCTCGACAATGTCCTGAATATTATCGCTAGAGCTGGGGTTACGCGCACCAGCAGCGACAGCCATGAGATGCAGATCATGGTTGCCTAAGACGACCCTAACGTTGTCGCGATGAGTATAAAACCAGCGCAGCGTTTCGAGGTTCTGAGGACCACGGTTGACGAGATCTCCCGTACTCCACAGGCAGTCTTTATCGGGGTTGAATCGAACCTGTGCCAGCAAGTGTTGAAAAGGCGCGAAGCAACCCTGGATATCGCCGACGACGTAGGTGCTCATATTCGGACCAGAGAGAGGATGCGAGACCCCAGTGTAGGTTGTTTTTAATGATATTTTAAAGGGCGCATCCCTTTTTGATGTTTAGATGATCGGCAGCAGGTAACCAGTGATGATGGCGAGTCGAACTCAGCTAATGGTGCCGGCTTGGCGATAATACTTGCTTTGCTGGGCGCGAAAGCTGAGGACTGTTGCCCACCATTTGATATGGCGTAATAAGGTGACCGCCTTGACCGGCTGCGATTCAATCTCGTTATTAGCGAATAATGCATGTCATCGCTACGAAGTCATCGATAGTCAGTGTTTCAGCTCTGGCTTTTGGGTCGATTCCTGCCGATTCAAATTGCGTGTCAGTGAGAGTATTTTTGAAGTTATTGCGCAACGTTTTTCGCCGCTGTGAGAAGGCTTGGCTCACCACTTTGGCGAGTGCCTCACGATCCACCTGTGCCCAGCGCGGCGTGTGTCTTGGGGTCAACCGAACAATAGCTGATTGCACCTTTGGTGGTGGAAAAAACGCCTCGGGGGGTACCGCAAAGAGTTGCTCTACCTCGCATTGAAATTGCGCCATCACGCCGAGGCGCCCCCAGTTTTTATTGCCGGGCTCCGCTGCGAGTCGTTCCACGACTTCGAGCTGCAGCATGAAGTGCATGTCGGCAATCAGTGGGCCGTAGTCGAGTAGCTTGAACAGCAATGGAGTCGATATGTTGTAGGGCAGGTTGCCAATCACGCGCAACGCTTGACCATCTTGCTGGAGCGACGCGAAATCAAATTTCAATGCGTCTGCGCTATGCAGGGTAAAATTGTCATAGGTGCTAAAAGACGCCAGCAAACGGGTGCGTAAGTCGCGATCTAACTCGATAGCATCGAATCGGCAGCCACTGGATACCAATGATTGCGTAATCGCGCCCTCTCCAGGTCCAATCTCGATAAGATGATGTGCCTTGTCTGCCGCTATTGCGCGAGCGATGGTCTCGATGATCCCTTCGTCGCGAAGAAAGTTCTGGCCAAAGCGCTTGCGGGGTGAGTGGCTCATCGATGCTCAATCATAATGTCGACGGGCATGATAAACTGGTACCCGATTGTAGTGGGGTAATTTCTGCGCTGCGCGAGCAGGAGCGTTGGGGAATTGCCTATCAACGACGCATTGAGAGTGACCTTGCCAATACGCCAGTACCTTACTCTGATGGATACGCTTGCTCGCTTTCAGCTCAAGGCGGAGGCTAGGCGTTTCGCGCTTGGCTATTTGTGGTGGATCGTAGAGCCATTGCTCTATGTGGCCGTATTTTACGTGGTGTTTGTTAAGCTCCTGGGTAATCGGCAATCCGATTTCCTGGTCTTTTTGGCCGTTGGTAAACTCACCTTTATCTGGTTTTCAAAAAGCGTTAATCAGGCGGCGATGAGTCTGATGACTAATCGGGGCTTAATAGGACAGGTGAACCTGCCAAAGCATCTATTTCCCCTGTCAATTGTGCAAGAAGGCTTATATCGACAGCTCGCCGTATTTGTTTTTCTACTCCTATTTCTAATGGGCTCAGGGTATATGCCTCACGTAGCCTGGGTTTGGTTATTGCCCGTTGCGGCGCTGCAGTATTTATTAATTGTTACCTGTGGCTTATTGGCCGCAGTGCTGGTGTGTATCCGGCGAGACTTTCAGATGCTGATTCAGCTTGGCACTGTATTTTTATTGTTTATGTCGGGTGTTTTTTGGGACGTGCGTGCCCTCGAAGATACCGAATTGGCTGGGTGGCTCATGGCGCTCAATCCGCTCGTGGTATTGCTGGACAGCTATCGACAAGTTCTCATGCATAGTGAGAGCCCCGACATCGCGCGTTTGTTCTGGGTGCTGGTTGAAGTGCTAGTGCTGCTCATCGGCACCATGTGGATATACCGGCGCTTAAATTTTTGGTTGGCCCAGAGAGCGGTGACGCAATGAGCGCGTTACTGACACTTGAAAACGTCTCTATGAGCTACCCCATTACTTCAGGTGCGAGTGGCGGCAGGCACAGCGTATTTAACAATATCAATTTGGCGCTCGCCGGGGGGGAAAGGCTAGGTATCGTCGGCCGCAATGGCACCGGTAAATCGACGCTTTTACGCATCATGGCCAAAATTTTTGCGCCATCATCAGGTAACGTCAGTTGGGCGTCTGGTACGACGGTATCGCTTTTGAGTTTAGGACTCGGATTTCGTCCGGATCTCACAGGTAGCGAAAACGCATTGCTCGCTTGCATGCTTCAGGGGCTCTCCAAGCGTGATGCAGTAGCGGAGCTGGCATCGATACAGGCTTTTAGTGAGTTGGGGAATTATTTTGACGAGCCCGTCAAAGTGTATTCGGCAGGTATGCGCGCGCGGTTGGGTTTTGCAACGGCACTCAAAAATCGATCCAAAGTGATATTAATCGATGAGGTTCTGGGAGTCGGTGATCAGATCTTCAGGGATAAAGCCACTGCGGCCCTTAGAGAGGAAATGTCGGAGGATCGTGCTGTGGTAATTGTGAGCCATGCTGAAGCGCAAATGAGGGCGCTGAGCACGAAGATGCTTTGGTTGGGTAGCGATGGGCAACGCGCAGTTGGCGACGTTGACGAGATATTTGCTTTATATAATCAATAAAATTTAAGCGTCTGCTCGGGCGATACGTAAGGCCCGCAATGATTGAGGGCGGCGATAAAAATTCAATAGGTTAGGAAAACGTTGAAAAACGGGATGCTCAGTGATCTGGGTTAGTCCGATGAAACCCGTGTTAATATGCCAACGCGCGGTTTGTGAGAGTAAGACGCTTGAGTCCTGAGCGGTGGGAATTCATTTCCGTTTTTGCACGTGCTGGGTAGAGCGGGACCTGATGTTTCGATATCAACATCGTTGTTAGACTGATTACTGTAGGCTGTATCGCGCGGGTAATTCTTCGAACTCGCTGGGCAATGCGTCAGCGAAAAAAATTGCCCGCACGCATCATCAAGCATCTTGGCTATTTGGCGGCCACCCGCAATGGAAAATGATGATATTGGTTTTGCGTTGCTCTGGCCGTAATGTTAAAGGGTAAAGGTATCAGTGTTAGAGACGCCACAGACAGCAACCTACTATGTTTTGCCGGCCTGGAATGAGGAGGTTGCGGTAGGCAAGGTCTTGGCGGAATTGAGGAGAGTGGATCCGCTTGGCTATATCGTCGTGGTGGATGATGCAAGCTGTGACGAGACGATTAAAACTGCCGAGGCATGCGGCGCATACGTGCTGCCGATGGTATGTCAGCTGGGCCCTTGGGGTGCGATGCAAGCTGGCATGCGCTATGCCGCTGAAAAGGGATGCCGGCGGGTCATTACGATGGATGCCGATGGACAGCACTTGCCGAGCCAAATACTCCGGCTCACCGATGCTATGAATCAAACAGATGCTAATGTCGTGATTGGCGCCTGCAGTCAAAGGGGATCCTTTTTGCGCAAATGTGCTTGGACCATTATGAAACTATGTTCGGGTATCAGTGCAGAGGACTTAACCTCTGGTTTTAGAGTTTATGATCGTCGAGCCGTAGACTTGCTGCTGGGTGAGGAAGCGAGTTATCTCGAACATCAGGATATGGGCGTACTGGCAAGGCTATTGGGCAACGGCATGAAAGTGGTTGAGGTTGACGTTGAGATGCAATCGCGGGTGTCTGGAACCTCACGGATTTTCAACTCTTGGCCTAAGGTTTTATGGTACATGCTTCAAACGTTATTGCTCAGCGTTTCAAAGCGTCGCGTAGAAAGATTCAATTTGGAAAAATATAAAGCTGCGAGTGCCCATGACTGAGTTATTTACAGGTGCAACGGGTCTTTTTGTAGCGGCCACGATTGTTTATTTGATCAAGCGTGATCGACTGCAAGTTAGGCATGGTGTCAGTTGGATGTTTGTTGCGGCCATGTTTGCACTATTTGGCTTTGCTCCGTCTTTGTTGGATCGTTTGGCGGCCTCGCTCGGTGTGGCATATTCGCCCACAGTCGCCCTAGTGTTAGGGGGTTCTGCGCTGATTATTAAGGCGGTGTCATCAGATGTAGAACGCTCTCTCTCCGAGGTCAAGATCACTCGAATTGTTCAGCGTCTGGCCATGTTAGAGGCGGATATTAAACGTTTAGAACAATATACTGATCAGGACCGTCAGGAGTCTAGTGATCGATAGTGATCGATTATTTCTCGACATTGTGTTTCTAGATTGAAGGGACCGGCGTTTGCGGGTGGCACGTCCTTGACGTCTCCTATAGGCATAGACAGCACTTGGCGGATTCCTGCGGTGAGCGCGCTTGTATCGCTGGTGGCCACGATGGTAGCGCCAAACTGACTGGCAACCCATGCGGTACCACTCCCTTGAATGTCAGTAACAACCATTGGCTTACCTAGGTGCCCTGCTTCTAGTATGACCATACCAAAAGCCTCATTCTTATCGGTCGAGGGCAGCACCACCACATCGGCGGTTTTCAGGTAGCGCCATTTTTGTTCCTCATTAACAGCACCTGCGAAACGGACACGGTCCTGTATTTTCAAGCGTGCCACTTCGTCCTCTAGGATGCGACGCTCGCTCCCATCACCGACTAGCCAGCAATTCACATTCGGCAGTTGCGCAATCGCATTGAGCAGATTTGGCAATCCTTTGTAGCCTGCGAGCCGACCTAGAAATAGCACTACCGGTGAATCCTTTGGCCTATCAATTTGCTGTAATTGATATGGGTCGGGTAACCGACGAGCATCCAGGCCAAGTGGGAGCACTTTTACTTTAGACAGGTTGTTGGTTAGCGCTTCGCTGCCTTCAGCGTAGTGGCTGGATGTCGCGAATATGACAGCGCTGCGGTCGAGCAACTGTTGCTCAAAAGGCCGATAAAAAGCATAGCAAAACCTAACAAACCGGCTCGAGGAAGGCGTCAAAATATCAGATTGCCAATGAGCCACCCAAGGTACTTTGCGTGCTTGTGGTAGTAGCAATAACCAAACCGCTGATAAATTCGGGTGGTGGATATGAATGATGTTAGGTTTAAATTGTCGGACTAATTTGAGTGCGGATAGCCAGAAGAAGGGGCTGACCGGCACGAATCCTAAATTAAACCATCGCGCCGCAAGCCGTACCTTGAAACTGGTACCGTTAAGGGCATCGACCTGTTGATCTCGATCGAAAGCGGTGACATGAGAGGCGTGAACCAGGGCGGTCACTTTTTGGCCTTGTCGATGTTGTACGACTATCAGATCTCGGAGATAGGTTTCCATTCCACCAGCATGGGGGGGGAAATACTTTCCAATATGCAACACCCGGAGCGGTTTTTCGTGATCGGCACTAGGCATCACCGATTCTCCAGCGTCAGGAAAACGTAGTCATCACCCTGCTCCGTTATTTGCAGGGGCGTTTGAGCCGAGAGCCTGTTCGCCTCTTTAAGCAACAAAGCCTTATCGCTACTCAATAAGATGAAATGCCCTTGCCACGTCCGCGCGAGATTCGTAGCATGAGTTAAAGATATCGATACCGCTGGTTGGGGAGCGAGTATGAGCGGTAACTTTTGGGCATAAAATTCACCTGATTGATCAAGGCTGACGGCGGCTACGCCCATCGCCGGTGAAGTGTTCGCAGTGATGAGCTGTGCAATCTGCGGCAAGTGTTCTCCCATGCCAGTATTCATGCGCCATTCGGTTTGGTTAGTAGCTATTATCAATGGCCTCAGGGTAGCGTGTAGTTGCCTGAGGGATAGTAGATCACTGGTAAGCCACAACAGCGCCGCGCATGCTGTGATGATCAATTTTCCGTCAGACCAACTTAGCTTCGTCATGGCAGTAATGGCAGTTGCCAGCACTGTGGCTAGCAGCACAGCCAGCCCCGCCCAGCTAGTCCAGCTGATTGGACTGGGAGAGTGTCCGTCGACCATGTTGATAGATTTCTGCGATATCCCATTAGGCGTTAACCAGTGATTCACCAGCGCGGGTGCAAGTTGCGGTCGAATCGCGTTACTCACAGCCAACGTATCAAGCTGCACTGAGCTAATCTCTTGCTTTTTCACGAGATAACCCATTTCGATCACTGGCTTTTGCCAAAAAGCAGGCACTGATTTCATATCAATAATAGTGGGTCCAGACATATCGAGGCTGTAGGAGTTAACTTGCGGATCATCTTTAGTAATCCAATAAAATGAGGCTGCGCCAGGCGCTGATATC
>JAOHHD010000012.1 GCA_028117185.1 Luminiphilus sp. | reverse complement strand
AGTGGGTCTGAGCAAGTCCTGGCAGGGCATCGACTGGAGCTTGACTTATGAGGACACCGATCTAGAAGACAACGAGTGCTATGGCTATGACTGGTGCGATGCGGCGCTCATTTTTGGAATGGCTAAGAGCCTATAACGCAAGTGCCGCGCGCACAGCGCGGCTTTTTTGGAGATTGCCATGAAATTGGTTACTGCAGTGATTAAGCCTTTTAAGTTGGATGATGTGCGTGAGGCACTGTCCGCGATCGGTGTTCAGGGAGTGACGGTGAGTGAGGTCAAAGGCTTCGGTCGTCAGAAAGGGCATACGGAGTTGTATCGGGGCGCAGAGTACGTTGTCGATTTTTTGCCCAAGGTCAAAATTGATCTCGCCATCGCCGATGGCATGGTTGATCAGGCGATCGACACAATTTTGAAAGCCGCGCAAACCGGCAAAATTGGGGACGGCAAGATTTTTGTCTCGAGCCTCGAACAAGTCACCCGCATTCGAACCGGCGAGACCGGCGAAGAAGCCCTGTAAATCTGAGTTTTGGAGAACATTGTCATGGAAAACGAAATTTTTCAGTTGCAGTACGCGCTGGACACGTTCTACTTTCTCGTGTGCGGCGCCCTGGTCATGTGGATGGCTGCCGGCTTTGCCATGCTCGAGGCAGGACTGGTCCGAAGTAAAAATACGGTCGAAATTTTAACGAAAAACGTCAGTTTGTTTGCCGTCGCCTGTCTCATGTACATGGTGTGCGGCTACAGCATCATGTACGGCGGTGATGTGTTATTGAGTACGATTACCGGGTCAGGCGTCACCGAGGGTGAGGACTCTGCTACTTATGCTCCCTCTGCGGACTTCTTTTTCCAGGTGGTCTTTGTGGCAACCGCGATGTCCATTGTATCTGGCGCGGTCGCCGAGCGGATGAAGCTATTCGCCTTTTTGGCCTTCGCCGTTGTGATGACGGGCTTCATTTATCCGATGGAAGGCAGTTGGACCTGGGGCGGTAATCCTGTGTTTGGGTTGTACACGCTGGGCGACTTAGGTTTCCTCGACTTCGCAGGCAGTGGCATTGTCCACATGGCGGGTGCGGCAGCAGCATTGGCAGGCGTCGTACTAGTGGGTGCTCGTAAAGGTAAGTATGGTCCTAACGGTGAAGTGAACGCGATTCCCGGCGCCAACTTACCCTTGGCGACATTAGGCACGTTCATCCTGTGGTTAGGTTGGTTCGGTTTCAACGGCGGCTCGGTACTGGCTACCGCCTCGGTTGATAGTGCTAATGCAGTTGCAGTGGTCTTCATGAACACTAATCTTGCCGCAGCCGGAGGCTGCATTGCAGCGCTGTTGGTGGCGAAGATGCTGTTCGGCAAAGCTGATTTAACGATGGCACTGAACGGTTGTTTAGCAGGTTTAGTGGCGATTACCGCCGGTCCTGATACCCCTTCTGCATTGCAGGCGAGCATTTTTGGTGCCGTCGGGGGCGCGCTGGTGGTCTTTTCAATCACCACCTTGGACAAGTTGAAAATCGATGATCCGGTGGGCGCGATATCGGTCCACGGTGTCGTCGGTCTACTTGGCCTCTTGCTCGTCCCACTGACCAATGATGGCGCCAGTTTCTCGGGCCAGATTATTGGCGCGCTGACTATTTTCGGTTGGGTATTTGGCGCCTCCTTGGTCGCCTTCTTTGTTATCAAGTTAGTGATGGGGCTGCGTGTCTCTGAAGAAGAAGAGTACGAAGGTTCCGATTTGAGCGAATGTGGCATGGAGGCCTATCCAGAGTTTGCCGCTAATCGATGATTTCCCTGTCCTCTCATGACAGCTTGGGCTCTTCGGAGCCCTTTTTTTTGGGAGTTGATCGGTCGTTTTAGAAAGCCTTGAGCCCCTACCACTAGCCAATATGGGGGTGAGACTCTTATTCCGCTCCTTAGGCATTGCGAAAACTGCTCGGGGCATCATAATATCTGTTCTCCTTACTGAGGCACCGCCATGAAATTAGTGACAGCCATTATCAAGCCATTCAAGATGGATGATGTGCGTGCCGCCCTCGCCGATATTGGTGTTCAGGGCGTGACGGTGACAGAGGTGAAAGGGTTCGGACGTCAGCGTGGGCACACAGAACTGTATCGAGGCGCCGAGTATGTGGTCGATTTTCTACCGAAGCTAAAGCTCGAAATTGCCTCGCCAGACGAGCAAGTTGAAGCCATTGTAGAGGCGATTATCGCTTCTGCCAGTACGGGTAAAATTGGTGATGGCAAAATTTTTGTCGCGCCACTTGAGCAGGTTATTCGGATTCGCACCGGTGAAACCGGCGTCGAGGCGATCTAACTAACTGGCCCTAGGATGGCTTCGCGCTGACCAGCGCCTCAATCGCATTCGGCAAATCGGCTAGGCGTGTGATCGTTGCATTCGCTATGTCGCTGGGTTCGCCACCAGGGTTGAACCAAACTGCCTGAGCCCCCGCTGTTACAGCCCCTGCTACATCATTATGATGGCAATCTCCCACGTGGATGACTTCGTGGGCAGCGACCCCCGCCTGCTCGAATACGCTGTGAAAGAGCGCAGTATCGGGTTTGCTCATACCAAACTCCTCCGCACGCCAAGCGTAGGTAAAGTAGCTCGCAATGGGGGTTTTTCGGACGTCAGCATTGCCATTGGTCAGTGCGCCGAGCAGATAGTCTCGGCTCAAGGCGCGGAGCGTCGTGGTGGCATCCTCGAATAGCGCCACTTTATGCCGCTCGGCGTAAAAGGCCGAGAAAGCCTCAGCAGCGGCCTCGGCAGCTGCTGTTGTAGACCGGCCACTACAAAGCAGTAATCGATAGATAAAAGCCTCACGGAATTGGCTGATATGGTGGGCGAGTGTGGGTTGCTCGGCCAGTATCTGGGCGCGCAGGGTGGGCGCTTGTTGGTCTGCTAGCTCACGGAGGGGTACATTGGGAAAACGCTCGGTCAGGTACCGCCACTGGGCTGCATCAGCTGCTATCAAAGCAGGTTTGACGTCCCACAGCGTGTCGTCAAGGTCGAAGGTGATGAGGCGGACGGACGCGGTCATCAAGCCGGCGCTGATGGGGTCACGGTATGGGGCATCCGCACAGCACGCCTTATGACCACAGGGGGAGCTGCCCGATTACTTCGGCGAGGTAATCAAGGAAAAGCGTTCCATCCTCTGCCTGATATCGCTGGGTATCGGTGGCGCCAACAACAATAACGCCTACGACACCTTGTTGCCGGCGAATGCAAGACATGGCAACAGAACCCTCGCAAGCAACCGACGGAAAAAGAGCTGCCATCTCCTCGGGGCGCAGGACGCCCGAAATAGTATCGCTCCCCGCTAATAATTTTTGAGCGACAGATTGCCGTGGGTCGTCCTGCTCGTCAGAGTCAAACCACACGAGTGTGCCAAGCTCCGCAGCAAAAGTGTTGAGGACCTGCTGCTCCCAAATAGTCTCAATATCAGTTTTTGTATCGGCCGATAGTAGTGCCAAAATAGTATCTCGAGTGGCCTGGAGTAGCCGGTCATTTTCTTTACCAATATCCGACAGCTCGGCGAGTTTTTGCCGTGATGTAATAGTGCGCTCTCGTAAAATCGTCACCTGTCGCTCCACCAGCGATACCGCACCCTGACCGCCATGCGGCAGGTTCAGCGCTGCTAATAAGGCCGGCCTATCTTGCAAAAAATCGGGGTGGGCTCTCAAGAAAGCTTCGACATCATCTGGTTTCATTTTTTTTAGCCATCACTTTTATTGTCTGTAGGGTCCTGTGGGATTGTACTTTTCAGTGTCATCCGTTGCGCAGAGATATCGTGCCATTGAAAACCGTCGTTGCGGGACCTCCTAGCCAAACCCGCTCTTGAGCGCCTTGCCAAGAAACGGTGAGCTTGCCGCCGGGTAGATGCACTGCCACGTCTGGCGCTAAAAGACCCAGTTGCACGCCGTGCGCGACGGCGGCGCAAGCCCCCGATCCACAGGCCTCTGTCTCACCCACACCTCGTTCAAATACGCGCAGCTGTATCTCGTCACGCGACACAATCTGCATAAAGCCGACATTGGC
This sequence comes from Luminiphilus sp., assembly GCA_028117185.1. The sequence continues at coordinate 39,265 of JAOHHD010000012.1, read as the reverse complement.
TTTCTCAGGGAAGTCGGCATGACACTCCAGCAGCGGTCCTAACTTGTTGACGGGCGCTCCCCGGCAGTCATCAACCATTAACACCACGTGAGGGTTGCCCATTGAGACGGCGCCAACAGAAAGTTGCTGACCTTGCACGTCAATTGTGTATTGCTGCGCAACCGCTGCGGCAGAGAAGGGAATCTCGGCGGGGAGAAAACGGGGAGGCGCGAGCCCGGCGAGGACACGATTGTCTTCGCTGATAGAGAGTAAGATCGGCTCACCGTCAGTGATTAGTAAGACTTCTCGCTTGCGCGTGAGCCGCTGTTCTCTGAGAAAGCGGCCGACACAGCGAGCGCCGTTTCCACATTGCCCAGCACGTGAGCCATCTGCATTGAAAATGGTATAGCGAAAGTCTGCATCAGGATCATCGGGAGGCGTAATAACGAGAACCTGATCGCAACCAATACCGCGGTGACGATCGGCAATGCGCTTTAGCTGCGCGGTATTGAGTTCGACAGACTGCGTCACGCCGTCAATAACAACAAAGTCATTTCCGGCACCCTGCATTTTCGTAAAGGCAAGCTTCACGATTGTTCACCTGAAGGAATCACTTCTCGCTGCCATAAGTCGGACAGGCTTTCTCTTTTGCCAATAAGGTCTATTGTCTCCCCTTGTACCATGACTTCGGCGGCACGCGGTCGACTATTGTAGTTAGAGGCCATACCAAAGCCATAGGCCCCCGCACCCATAATAGAGAGGAGGTCGCCCTGCGATAGCACCATCGCTCTGTTTTTCCCTAAAAAGTCGCCTGTCTCGCAAATCGGTCCCACCACGTCCCAGACGCGGGGTTCACCGTCTTGGAGGGTCACCGGTTGTATGTCCTGCCAGGCGCTGTATAAAGCGGGCCGCAGTAAATCGTTCATCGCAGCGTCAACGATCGCAAACTGTTTATCGGGCGTAGGCTTCAGGTAGAGAACCTCAGTGATGAGTGCGCCAGCCTCAGCCACGATGGAGCGACCGGGTTCCAATACCAATTCTAGTCCTTGATCCTGTAACCGCTCTTTCAAGACCGCAATATAATCATGGATAGAAGGAGGGGTTTCTGCTCGGTAATTGACCCCTAATCCGCCCCCTAGATCGATATGTTGGAGCCGGATGCCTAGCGTGCGTAAATCATGAATGAGATCAAGTAGGCACTCTAGCGATTGGACAAAAGGGGCAACCTCCTCTATTTGACTCCCGATATGGCAGTCCACTCCCACAGGATTCAGTGCTGTATGCGCATCGGCGATTTGATAGAGCTGGCGCGCGAGCGCAACATCGACACCAAACTTATTTTCGCGCAAGCCGGTAGAAATATAAGGATGAGTGCCGGCATCGACGTCGGGATTCACCCGAATAGAGATGGGCGCAACGCAACCGGCGCCGCTGGCGAGGTTGGCTAGGGATAAGAGTTCTGCCTCAGATTCAATATTGAAGCATCTGATTTTTAGGTCGAGCGCACGCTGCATCTCAGCGGTTGTCTTGCCAACGCCGGAGAAAACGACCTTGCCGGGATCACCCCCTGCTGCGACGACTCGCTCTAGCTCGCCAATGCTCACCACATCAAATCCTGCGCCTAACTGCGCCAAAACATTGAGTATGGCAAGATTAGAATTGGCTTTTACTGCATAGCAAATGAGGTGGGGGATATCGGATAGCGCCGATTGATACGCTAGGAACGCCGTTTCGATTGCTGAGCGAGAATAGAGGTAAGTGGGGGTGCCATAGGTTGCGGCAATCGCCTCAAGCGAAACATTCTCACAGTGCAAGATGTCATTATGTCGCGAAAAGGTAGCCATCAGGCCGTCGTCTCAGCGGCTTCTGGATCGGCGGGGCGCAGAGGTCCCTGCTGTCCACAGCCCGCGGCACAGATTAATATCAGTGCGATAATAGTGGCCTTCACAATTTGACCTCGATAAAACGCACAGTATAACAGCGAGTGAAAGTGCTCATCGACCGATGGCGATAATGCCGAAGGGTAATAGTCGTGCAATGACGGCATAAGGAATCGACACATGGCAGGTAATACGTACTTCGAACGCATCGAAGCTATTTTTGAGCAGGTGGAAACCGTACTAGAGGAGCTCCCCGATGATCTCGATATTCGCACCGCCGAGGGCGTTATTAATGTGACCTTCGGCAATGGCGTGGTGTTTGTTTTCAGTCGGCAGCCGCCCACTGAGCAGCTCTGGTTAGCAACGCCGGGAGGTGGTTTTCATTACCGGTGGGACGACGCTCAGGAAATATGGCGCGATACGAAAACCGGCGACGCTTTTCATCAGGTGCTGGCGGAAGAGTTAGTACAGCACGTTGGCCTTACGCTCGACTGGTAGGCTTGTGCTCACTCGAAACCTGAGCCTGCTCAGCGGCGCTTTACTGATGCCGCCAGCAGGCGCTTTGGCCGCTGGCGGCGCCCAATAACAATCGCTATTGCGTCGCGCGTAGCGCCGATACAGCCGCTATCGGCTGAATGAGCTTCAACACCGCTGCGAGCAACCCAGTCACGGGATAACATTGACTGACAGCGTATCGGGTGTTTGGGCGACGCGCCGGTGGTGCGATGTCGCGAACTTCTAGCGATTCAGCTTCGTTTGCGCCAATTCGATCGCGGCCCGCACTTGCTTTGGAGCAGTGCCTCCCACATGGTCTCGGGCTGCTACCGAGCCGTCCAGTGTGAGGACCTCATAGACATCTTGTTCGATATCAGAGTGGAATGTTTGCAAAGTCTCGAGCGATAACGCTGCCAGATCGCACTCCTTTTCAATGCAGTGAGCAACCGCTTTGCCGACCACCTCATGGGCATCGCGAAAAGCCACACCGGCACGCACAAGGTAATCAGCCAGATCAGTCGCCGTAGCAAAGCCCTTTAGCGCCGCATGACGCATTGCCTCTGGATGCGCTTCGATAGCAGGCACCATATCCGCAAAAGCGTTGAGGCAGTCGTTGAGCGTGTTGACGCTGTCAAATAACGCCTCTTTATCTTCCTGATTGTCTTTGTTGTAGGCAAGGGGTTGCGCTTTCATCAGCGTCAGTAATGCAACGAGATTGCCAGTGGTTCGTCCCGATTTACCGCGTACGAGCTCAGGCACATCAGGATTCTTTTTCTGCGGCATGATCGATGATCCGGTACAGAAACGGTCCGGTAGACTGATAAAGCCGAACTGGGCAGAAGTCCACAAAATAAGCTCTTCGGACATTCTCGACAGGTGGTTGAGTATCAGTGCCGCAGCCGCGCAGAACTCGATAGCAAAGTCTCGATCGGCGACGCTGTCGAGTGAGTTGTTTGTGGGCCCTGCAAAGCCCAATGCTGCCGCTGTCTGCTCCCTATCAATCGGAAAGGTGGTGCCTGCTAATGCAGCCGCACCGAGTGGTGATTGATTCAACCGCTGTCGGCAGTCCTGTAGCCGGCCGTAGTCACGATCCAGCATTTCATACCACGCCATGAGGTGGTGGCCAAACGTGACAGGTTGCGCCACTTGCAGGTGGGTGAAGCCTGGCATAACCGTCTCTGTATGCTGTTGTGCCAGCTCCACAATGCCGGATTGGAGACGGGTGAGTTGTTCACAAATGACGTCGATTTCAGTGCGTAGATAGAGTCTGAGGTCGGTCGCCACTTGATCATTACGGGAACGCCCCGTGTGTAATTTTTTGCCGACGTCGCCAATTAACTCGGTCAAGCGTGCCTCGATATTCATATGAACGTCTTCGCGCTCAACGGACCACTCAAACGCACCCGCTTCGATTTCGGCCAGCACCCGCGCCAGTCCTTCTTGTATCGCGTTATTCTCAGCGGCTGTCAGCACGCCAACGGCCTCCAACATACTGGCGTGCGCACGCGACCCGGCAATGTCATAACTTGCCAGCTGTCGATCGAATGCCTCTGAGGCAGTAAATCGCTGAACAAACTGATCGGTCGGCTCGCGAAATCGTCCGCCCCATAGCGCCTGTTCGGTTTTTGATTTTTCGTCACTCATGATGCATCGTCATTTCAATTGGTGTCGAAATGAAAGTTTACCAGTGGATCGACCGTTTCCGCCCGGTTTCAGAGCGGTGAAATGTCGCCTCGTGCTAAACTGGCGGTGGAAAATAGAGGATATATCGTGTCAGAACGTATCGTGATTGCTACTCGAGAGAGCCCACTGGCCTTGTGGCAGGCAGAGTATGTTAAATCCCGTCTCGAGGAGGTGCACTCGGGGGTCGAGGTCCAATTGTTGGGAATGACCTCCCGCGGCGATCAATTACTGGATCAGCCGTTATTTAAAGTGGGTGGCAAGGGGCTTTTTGTAAAAGAACTGGAAACAGCGCTACTCGACGGCCGTGCTGATATCGCGGTGCACTCGATGAAAGATGTGCCCATGGTGATGCCAGATGAACTCACACTCGGGGTTATTTGTGAGCGAGAGGATCCGCGCGATGCGCTTGTCGGTGTTGCCTCCTTTGAAGAGCTGCCCCAGGGGGGACGGCTAGGTACCTCAAGTCTTCGTCGTAGCTGCCAAATTAACCGCCATCGACCTGATCTGGAGATCGGGTTCCTGCGTGGCAATGTGAATACGCGGCTGGCCAAGTTAGCGGCAGGTGAGTTCGATGCCATTATGCTTGCCTGTGCAGGTCTAATTAGGCTCGGTTTTGAGGAGCGGATTGGTTGCGCGGTAGAGCCAGAGCGCTCGCTACCCGCCGCTGGACAAGGTGCGGTGGGCATAGAATTTAGAGCCTCGGATGAACGCATCAAAAACTTGCTAGCGCCCCTACATCATGTGCCGACGGCAACCCGGGTGCTGGCTGAGCGTGCGGTAGTCCGCAGACTGGATGGGGGGTGCGATGTGCCGATCGCCGCCTACGCAGAGTTAGAGGGCGATACGCTGTGGTTGCGGGCGCGAGTGGGTGCAACCGACGGCACAACCCTATTGGAGGCAGAGGCGCGGGGCAATGATCCGGAAGCGCTGGGACAGGGCGTTGCCGATATGCTCCTGGCTCAGGGTGCCGAGGATCTTATTCGCGCTGCGAGGGGATGACGACAGTCGTTCTGACTCGGCCCGAGGCACACAGTCAGAGGCTTTCACTGGCACTGTCGCAGCACGGCTTCAAGTCGTTAGTCATGCCGCTTATGACGGTGCAGCCCATTGCAGTCAGTGAGCTATCGCCCCTCCCTGAGCTGACCGAAGGGACAGCGTGTATTTTTATCAGTGCCAACGCGGTCGAGTATGGTTTGCCGCTGATAGCCAGTGCTCTGGCGCAGCGATCGAAACCCGTTTTGATTGCAGTAGGGCGGCGTACGCAAGCGGCTCTGCAAGAGGCCGGTTATAGAGCGATTATCCCCCACCAAGAAGACACAGAAGGATTATTGGCTTTGCCAGTACTATCCGAGGGTGCTCTCGATCAGGCTCTGGTGGTGAAAGGCGAGGGCGGGCGGGAATTGTTAGCGAGTGAGCTGAGAGAGCGAGGTGTCGCGGTGACTGAATGGTCCTGCTACCGCCGGTGCTGGCCCTCGGTTGACTTAAATCCATTGTTAGCCGCAGGTCGACAGTGGATCTTTCAAGCCAGTAGTGGAGAGATTGTGTCGCGTTTAGCGGCGTTGTTAACCGAAGCGTCCCGTTTGGATCTCTTGCAGCATCCTGTGATCGTGCCTTCCGAACGCGTTGCTCGACTGGCTGCAGAGCTGGGTTGGCATACCGTTTTATGTTCCGATAATGCCAGCGACGAAGCCGTGATCGCGATCTTGCACCAACAACTCAGTCACGAGACGACCCCATGACGGAAAAGACAGTCGATTCACCAACAGCCACCTCCGAGCCCAAGGTGAAGACCGCGTCAGGCGCTCGTGGGATCGTGGTCGCCTTGATGTTGACCACAGTGCTGTTGGCCGCACTGGGTGCGGTGATCTATCTGTTTGGTTGGCCTTGGCTCAACGATCAATGGCAGCGTTTAGCGCACATCGAGCGACAGGTCGCAGACGTCTCTCTGCAAAAGCAGCAAGCCGCTGACTGGCAGGGCCAGTTGCTTGAGATGATTGAGGTCGACCTGCAAACTGCTATTGCGGTTGATCGGCAGGAGTGGGAGCGCAAACTCACCAGCAGTGAAACGCGGCAGCGCGTCGAGCAAGCCGCGTCTGCCCGCCAGCTCGCAGACAGAATGGCTCGTTTAGAAGGTCAGGTCGATCGATTGCTGGAGGTCGATAGGCGAGCATGGTTGGGACAGGAAGCTATTTTCCTGATTCGCTTGGCAGCCCAACGGCTTCTCATTGCAAGAGATGTGGCGGCGGCCATCAATTTACTCACGCAGGCAGACGCCTTATTGCGGGATACCGGTGAGCCCACATTAGAGGGGGTTCGGGCAGATATTGCGCGAGATCGCGCAGCGCTGGCGGCACTGCCCAAAGTCGATCAGGTGGGATTGTACGCGCGGCTATCGGGCTTGATTGATCAAGCCGATAAGCTGCAGCTTGCTTATGACATACCCATAGCGAGCGAAGAGCCGATACCTTCTCGATCGGGCTGGTGGGACCGTGCTGCAGGGGGTTGGCGTGCAGCCCTAGCGGCGTTATCAGATCATCTCGTGATACGGCGACGCAGTGACGATATTGCGCAGCTCATGACACCAGAGTGGGCCTCGTTGGCTCGACAAAATATGCGGATGCTGCTCGAACAGGCGCAAATCGCGATGTTGTCTGCGAATCAGCCTTTATTTGAAACAGCGTTACAGCGTGCAGCGCGTTTTGTTACCTTATTTACCGATCAAGATCCGGATCGTGTCGCCAGTATGATGGCTGATATTGAGGCGTTGGGCGGCGAAAACATCGCCCCCCAGCTACCTGACCTCGCACCTACTCGCAGTCGGCTGGAGGCTGCGATAGAGCGTCTCGCCGTGTCAACCGGGTCTCAGTGATGATACGTTTTAGTCTGTATGTAGTGCTGCTATTAGTAGCCGGTGCTGCGTTAGTCAATGGCGTGGCGCGCGACCCTGGTTATTTATTAGTGGCGTGGGGGAGTTGGCAGGTCGAAACGTCGGTATGGCTTGCGCTGGGCACGCTTTGCATTGGCATTGGTTTGCTGTGGCTGCTACAGCGCGCACTGAATTCGACATTACACGCACCGGCGGTACTGGCTCGTTGGTTGGGAGGTCGCTCTGAACGTGGTGCTCAGCAGCACGCTGAAAAAGGTCTGGTGGCTTTTTTTGAGGGTCGGTGGGAGGTCGCTGAGAGGACGTTGCGAAAACGGTTGCCAGCGGACCAAAGGGGCGTATTGCAGTCCCTTTTTGCAGTGCTTGCAACCCATCGGAGTGGGCAGCGGCAACGGGCATTGGCGATGCTGGATCAATTGGAAGGTGCTGACAAGGTACCTCAGGATGTGGTGTCGATAGTGCGTGCTGAGTGTCATGTTGAGGCGACTGAATGGCACTTAGCTGCGCAGTCACTTGAGGCGTTAAGCTCAGGCGCTGCCGGTACTCCCCGGGTGAAAAAGCTGCGAGCAGAGCTGGCTTATGCTCGTGGTGATTGGCTCGCAGTGATCGAAGTGTTACCACCTTTGAGAGGCGCTCATCTCATTTCGGAAGGGGTTGCGGCTGTTTGGGAGCGAGATGCTTGGGCGGGTGTCATGACGCAGGATGACGGCGACGCTTCGACGCTGTTGTCGCTCTGGAAGCGCGCGCCGGCGGCACAAAAATTAGCAGGTAGCGAACTATGGACGACGCTGATTGATCGATTGCGGCAGCAGGCAGCGTGGGGCGCGCTCACCAAAGCGTTGCAAGAGCGATTCGAAAATTACTGTGAGCTGGCGTCCTTGGACGCGATCGCTGTGTTGCCAGAAGACGCTATCAAGAAAATGAAAAAGCCGATGAAACGGTGGTGCAGTGAGGATCAGCAGAGTGGCTGCTATGCGTCCCTCGCAATGATTGCGCATTGCGAGGGAGACCTGACCGAGTCAGGGTCGTTGTGGCGGGAAGCGTGTCAATGTCAGCCCTCAGTGGAAGCTATGCTGCGATGGGCAAAATGGTGTCGCGACCGGGGAAACAGCGAACAAGCAGCGCGTCTCGAAGCCGACGCGCTAGCTTTATCGCGACAATAGTCGCCGCATCGCTGGGCCCGTTGAGTCACTCTGCTGATTCACCCGGCAGGTGAATGTTGAGGGAGTCCCACATAAGATCAATGCGAGACTGGGTGGCGTCATCCATTTTAATGGTTCGACCCCACTCTCGATCGGTTTCACCCTCCCATTTATGGGTGGCATCCATTCCCATTTTTGAACCCAGTCCCGCAACGGGTGAGGCGAAATCCAGATAGTCGATCGGGGTATTTTCCACCAACGTCGTATCTCGGGCAGGATCCATGCGAGTCGTGATGGCCCACATCACGTCTTCCCAGGATCGGGCATTAATATCATCGTCGGTCACGATAATAAATTTTGTGTACATGAACTGACGCAAGAAGGACCACACACCAAACATCACCCGTTTGGCATGTCCCGGGTATTCCTTGCGTATTGTCACTACGGCCATGCGGTAAGAGCACCCCTCAGGTGGCAAATAGAAGTCGCTGATTTCGGGGTACTGTTTCTTCAGTAATGGGACAAACACTTCATTGAGCGCAACACCTAAAATAGCGGGCTCATCAGGTGGTCGCCCTGTATAGGTACTGTGGTATATCGGCTTTTCTCGCGTTGTGATGGCACTGACTGTGAAAACGGGGAAAGACTCTACTTCATTGTAGTAGCCCGTATGATCACCAAACGGACCCTCGTCAGCGAGTTCCCCAGGGTCAATATAGCCTTCTAAAATGATCTCGCTATGCGCTGGGATCATGAGATTATTGTCACGGCACACATCAGTGACGCACTTGGCGAGGTCTGTTTTTTTGCCCCGCAATAGTCCTGCAAACGCGTACTCTGACAGGCTGTCGGGCACGGGCGTTACCGCGCCCAATGTGGTGGCCGGATCGGCACCTAGCGCGATAGCCACTGGGTAGGGCTCGCCGGGACGCTTTAATTGCCAGTCTCTAAAGTCGAGTGCACCGCCGCGATGCGAGAGCCAGCGCATAATCAGCTTATTGCGCCCAAGTAACTGCATGCGGTAAATGCCTAGGTTCATGCGCTCTTTTTCAGGCCCGCGTGTCACTACCAACGGCCAGGTGACCAGTGGACCCACGTCATCGGGCCAACAGGTCTGAATGGGTAGTTTGTGCAGATCGACGGCGTCACCGGTGGTAACGATCTGTTGGCAGGGCGCGTTTTTCACCACATTCGGACCCATGGTGAGCAATTTTTTCAGCAAGGGCGCCTTGTCGACCAGGTCTTTGAATCCCTTAGGGGGATCAGGCTGACGCAGATACGCAAGTAGCTCGCCAACCTCTCGCAAAGCCTCTACCGACTCCTCTCCCATACCCAAAGCAACCCGTTTTGGCGTACCAAACAAATTGGCCAGTACCGGCACGTCAAAGCCTTTAGGATTTTCAAAAAGTAGTGCCGGGCCACCGCCACGCAGTGTCCGATCAGCGATCTCGGTCATTTCAAGATTGGGGTCCACTTCTGCCGCAATGCGGACGAGGTCACCGCGCTTCTCTAACTCGGCAATGAACTCACGAAGATCCATAAAGCTCGGCATAGCAGATGGTTACTTGCGCTTCATAGACTTGAAGAATTCCTCATTAGACTTAGTGCCCTTCAGCTTATCGAGCAGGAACTCAACCGCGGGCAGATCTTCCATGCCATGCAGCAGCTTGCGTAAGATCCACATTCGGTGGAGTTCTTCATCACCCGTCAGTAACTCCTCTCGACGCGTACCTGATCGACGGATATTGATCGCGGGGTAGACGCGCTTCTCAGCAATTTTCCGATCCAAATGCAGTTCCATATTACCGGTGCCTTTGAATTCCTCGTAAATGACTTCGTCCATCTTTGATCCGGTATCGATCAGCGCAGTGGCGATAATCGACAGACTGCCGCCTTCTTCAATATTACGTGCCGCGCCGAAGAATCGCTTGGGTCGCTCGAGCGCGTGTGCATCGACGCCTCCTGTTAGGACTTTTCCTGAACTCGGGATGACCGTGTTGTAGGCGCGCGCTAAACGAGTGATTGAGTCGAGCAAAATGACAACATCGCGCTTGTGCTCAACGAGTCGCTTGGCCTTCTCGATGACCATGTCGGCCACTTGAACGTGCCGTGATGGCGGCTCGTCGAAAGTTGATGCGACAACCTCGGCACCGCGAGCGCCGACGGAACGCTGCATCTCCGTCACTTCCTCGGGACGTTCATCGATTAATAAGACCAACACATAGCACTCTGGATTATTAGAGATAATGGCCTGAGCAATACTTTGCATCATGATGGTCTTGCCCGCTTTGGGCGGCGCAACTAGGAGTCCTCGCTGACCCTTGCCAATCGGGGCAACTAGGTCAATGATTCTGCCGGTCAGATCCTCGGATGATCCATTGCCTTTTTCGAGCGTTAATCGCTCATTCGGGAAGAGGGGAGTGAGATTTTCAAAAAGCACTTTACTCTTCGCGCTTTCTGGCGATTCAAAGTTGACGTCTTTGACTTTTAAGAGCGCAAAATAACGCTCGGAGTCCTTGGGTGGACGAATCATACCGGTGACGGTATCGCCAGTCCGAAGGTTGAATCGCCGAATTTGGCTGGGGCTGACATAGATATCGTCAGGGCCGGCTAAAAATGAGCTATCAGCCGATCTCAAGAATCCAAAACCATCTTGGAGAATTTCGAGAACGCCATCGCCCCAAATATCCTCTCCGCTTTTGGCGTGTCGCTTTAGGAGCGCAAAAATAATATCTTGCTTGCGCGAGCGAGCCATATTTTCAAGGCCCATTTCGCGCGCCATATCAATGAGGTCCTGCGTCGACTTACTTTTAAGGTCGGTCAGGCTCATGGGATTAGCGCTGGGCGTATTGGGGTCTCGTTTCGGCCGCCGCTGCCGCCCGCGACGCGAACGCCCCGGCTGAGCGTCGTCTTCAGTATTGTCTCGTGACTCCGGCGATTTCGTCTCGGAGATCGGTTCTTCGCTCGAAGCCGGCTTTTCGTTTGCCGACGTATCTGTCGTGGATGGGCTGCCGGTAATGCCATCCATCGCAGTAGACTGGGCTTCTGCAGACGACTCTTCTGAACCCTTGAGTTTCAGTGTTCGCCCGTTGTTTTTAGTGGGTTCTGCACTGTCGGCTTCGCCTGTGAGGGCGGCGGGTTCATTAGTAGGGGTTGCCGATTCTTCGGCGTTGGCGCTGTTTTGCTCTTCCACGAATCACTTCCGGGTTACGTTCAAAAAGGGGAAAATGGGACCGACGTTTTGCTGGGCGTTTTGTGCTGACGCGAATCGGTTTAGGGGTTGTGTCCTAGCAGTCTCGCTACACTGACATTGCCACAGATTATTTTTCTACCCTGTGGGAGTCGTTATAAGGGGATGTTGCTGGACGTGACAGGCCTCTCTTGAGACCTCGATAGCGCAAAAGTAGCACCCGCAGATGAGCACGTCCAGCAAAATATTATCAGGTTATTTGGCCGCTTGTTGACGATTAGAGGACGGAGTCGACAAACTCTCCCATCTGAGTTTTTGATAAGGCTCCTACTTTAGTGTCAACGGCATTACCGCCTTTGAAGACAATCAATGTGGGGATGCCTCGGATGTTAAATTTTCCCGGCATATCAGGGTTTGCGTCGACATCGACCTTACAGACTTTGACCTTTCCCGCATATTCTGTGGCAATCTCTTCGAGAATAGGCGCAATCATTTTACAAGGGCCACACCACTCGGCCCAAAAGTCCACCAGGACCGGTAGGTCGCTTGAGAGGACCTCATTATCAAAGTTGTCGTCAGTAACGTGCAAGATGTCAGCGCTCATAAAAGCTCCATAGTGAGGTCAGGATTTGACCATGGCTGCTAAGGGAAAAGTGTCAATGTCAGTGAGAAAATATATCACTGCTTGCCAACCGGCAAGCGCTTCGAGCAGTTCAAGTGGAAAAGAATGGCAGGTATATCTGCTGCGATGCAGCGATGACTCACTCTATTCTGGAGTCACCACTGACCTCAAGCGCCGCTTACGCCAGCATAACGGCGAAATTGTTGGCGGTGCCCGGTATACCCAAGGGAGACGACCGGTTGCGTTAATGTGGTGGGCGTATTGTGATTCAAGATCGGATGCTCAGCAGCGAGAAGCAGCCTTAAGGCGATTGAGTCGTCAGCAAAAATGGGATTTGATCACCGCGGCGAGAGGAGTTGATACGGCATGACAGTCGACACATTCTGGGATTGGGCCGTTGCTTGCTATCGTCGTGCCGGGGTTCAGCAACATCTTCTATCCTTACAAGATACGCAGGATCTCGTCATTCTAGAGGCGTTGTTTGCCTGTTGGTTGGCGAGTCAAGATCGTCAATGGCGGTCGGATGATGTGCAGGCGATGAGTGTCTCGACGCGTGCATGGCTTGACGAAGTGGTATTGCCGCTTCGGGCAACCCGCATGCGCTGGACGACCGATGCAGACCTCAGTGAATCCCGGCAACACTTACTCGCTTTAGAAGTTCAGGCAGAGCGTCATCTTGCTGAGCTCATGTGGTCAGGCGTGATGAAAGACCGAAAACCGCCGCAAGGGGTTGTGTCGCCAGTCGGAAATGAGACGTTCTCGACATTGATGTCAGCAAATCTCAGCCTGTTGCCGACGTTTTTTGATGGTAAATGTGCGCTTGAGCGCTTGCAATTAGTGGCACTGCTGGAAAAGGGCACGTAATATCGGCGTTCTTTTTTTGGGCAGGACTAGGGAGTAGGAAGACGATGAGCATCTCAATTTCGAAAATGAGTCGTATTGCCGGCGCGGTGACCTTGCTGGCGGTGATGGGTTGCGACAGCACCGCGCAGGAGCAGCCTGTCAACCTAACGTCAACCGAGGCACGATTAAGCTACGGCATTGGTTTGCGTATGGGCCAGAGGATGACTGCCGATGGGATGACCATTGATGTGAACGCCTACGCTGCGGGATTTGCTGACGCCGTCGAGGGTGCCGAGGCGCGTCTCACAGACGAAGAAATTAACGCCGAAATGAACGCTTTTCAGGAACGACGTCAGGCTGAAGCAGAAGCAGAGCGCGTCGCCGTGTCACAAGCTAATTTAGATGAAGGAATAGCCTACATGGCAGAGATGAGCAGCAATGAAGAAGTGCAGATAACCGAGTCGGGACTCCAGTACATAGTGGTTGCGGCAGGTGAGGGCGATAGCCCCACGCTGGACGATTCTGTCGAAGTCCATTACGAAGGTCGTTTGATCGACGGTACGGTATTCGATAGCAGTTATGCGCGTGGACAAACGGTGACGTTTGGCGTGACACAGGTCATTCCCGGTTGGACCGAGGGGCTACAGTTGATGAAGCCCGGTGGTAAATTCAAATTTATCATTCCACCAGAGTTAGGTTATGGCGAGGGCGGTGCAGGGCAGATGATTGGACCGAATGCCACCTTGTTATTTGATGTGGAACTCATCTCAATCGCCAACGCCGACAGCGAGTAATATCGACTGTAAAGCGAGGATAGGAGCGGTCCCTGAGGCCGCGCCTTGATAGTGAAAGCGCCCCGCGGGGCGTTTTTTTTGGGGATGAATCCAGAGCCAGTCTACTCAGGCGTCGTTGGTCTAATATTGCTGGTAGAACAGGTTGAGGTAATCCTCGAAAGCTTCGCTATCCTGTGCCTCGATAGCGTGCTGCCGTTGGATTGATTGCTCAGCTTCGACTGTAAGCCGAGTAGCCGCTTCTTCCGAAAGGGGATCACTGAGATGTTGTGCGTGCCACTGGCGGGAATAACGTAACGCGAGTTGCGAATAACTGAGTCCGCTCTCTTCCATCTCACGAAGCATTCGAGCTGAGAGCGTTCGGTCTGGGTCAGCGAATTTTTGCTGGGCCTCAGTTGCCACCCGGCGATAGTCATCAGCTGATGCTGGATCCGTAAACCATTCGGCAATTTCTGCCATGCGTTCGAGAACGGGTTGCGCCAGCGATTGCATCGGCGTCTCGACGCCACTAGACGATAGCAGCGTCAAATCGGGCTCTCTGCCGCGATTAATCATACGCTGCAGGTTGACTTCATTTCTTTTCTGGCCGGCTTCATCGCACAGTGGACTGTCGTCAATGAGGCAAGACATGAGAAAAAGGTCAAGCAAGCGCATGGTGTCGGCATCAATGCCATAGGGGATAAAGGGATTGATATCGACACATCGCACCTCGATGTATTCGATACCGCTGCGACCCAGTGCGGCGACCGGTGCTTCGCCACTTTCGGTAACCCGTTTCGGTCGGATCGGACTGTAATATTCATTTTCGATTTGGAGCAGCGCATCATTGAGCTGCGCAGGTTCACCATTATCCATGAAGGTGAAGTCCTGATAGGCCTGGTGCGGCGTCAGGATGGCATTGCGCAAAGTTGAAATATATTGGTCTAGATCGTTATAGCAGACATTCAGATCTGCCTGAGCGTTACTCGTATAGCCAAGATCGCCCATTCTCAGTGAGGTGGCATGGGGGAGATAATAACTATGGTGATCGTCGCCCATCGGTTTGAGAGGGTGGTTACGATTGCCCTGTACAAAGCTGGCACAAACCGTAGGTGACGCGCCGAGAAGATAGAGCAATACCCAAGCGCGCGAAAAAAAGTTTCGAATGAGACCCAGATAGCCATCTGTTTGCAAGGTGATCGGATCGCGATCCGATTCAATCCGCGTTTGTACCGTTGACCAAAAACTGAGCGGTAATGAAAAATTGTAATGAAGTCCGGCAATAGCCTGCATTTTGCGACCGTATCGTACGCTCAAACCGTTGCGATAAATGCGTTTCATCTGCCCAACATTGGACCGTCCAAATTGCGCGATGGGAATTTCTGCATCGCCACTGACAATACATGGCATGCTGGCATTCCAGAGCAGTTCTTTATCGAGTTGCCGAGCCGTAAATCGGTGTAGCTCGGCCAGAGATTGTTCCGTTGCTTCGATAGAAGATTCGGCTGGCGTAATAAACTCCAGCAATGCTTCCGAATAGTCGGTGGTAATGGCGGGATGGGTCAGCGCCGAGCCCAGCGCCGCTGGATGTTGAGTCTGCGCAAGCGTCGCGTGATCTTCTGTGACACGCAAGCTCTCCTTTTCAACACCACGTCGAATCTGGGTAAGTAGCTCTGGGTGCTCATTCAGCACCTGACGAAAGACTGAAGCGTATTTCGACACGGTCTCTCCTATGTGATGAATTGACGACAATAGCACTGGGCTAAGGGCCGCAGGCGGCGTTAAATTGGGGCGGAGTGTACGGTGCCAGCAAGGCCTCGTACAGAGGCGATGCCATTAAGTTGGCGCGAGCCACTCAGTCCCAGACGTGAACACAAGGAGAAGTGTCAGTCATGCGAATCTATGGATGGTTAAAAGAGCTGGCGGATCGCCAGGGTTCAGACCTTTATTTGGCAACCGGCGCACCGGCTTGTGCGAAATTTGATGGCGCGCTCACCGCGATTTCCCCTGAGCCATTGGCACCGGGCGAGGTGGCTGATATTGCCAATGATCTGATGGATCGGGCGCAGCGTCAGGAATTTGAGCGAGATCTTGAAATGAATCTGGCTTTGTCATTGCCTGAAATAGGCCGTTTTAGGGTCAATATTTTTCGACAACGGAGTGAGGTGAGTATTGTCGCTCGCTTTATCGTTTCTGATATTCCCTCTTGGCGTGATCTGGGTTTGCCCGAGGTGCTGACTGATTTGATTATGGCAAAACGGGGATTACTGCTATTTGTTGGCGCGACAGGTTCGGGGAAATCGACGTCACTTGCCGCGATGATTGATTACCGAAACCGCAACGCCAGTGGACATATTGTGACGATTGAAGATCCTGTCGAATTTGTTCATCAACATAAAAAATCGATTGTGAATCAACGTGAGGTGGGGGTCGATACGCGTAACTGGCACAACGCCTTAAAGAATACGTTACGACAGGCACCCGATGTCATTTTGATCGGTGAAATTCGTGACCGAGAAACGATGGAGCACGCACTTTCCTTTGCGGAAACCGGACACCTGTGTATCTCGACGCTTGACGCCAACAGTGCTAATCAAGCTTTGGATCGCATCATTAATTTTTTTCCTGAGGAAAAGCGTCAACAGCTGCTGCTGGATTTATCGTTGAATTTACAAGCTTTTGTATCGCAGCGATTGATCCCCAATATTGAGGGCGGTAGAAGCGCGGCGATTGAAGTCATGCTGGGGTCGCCTACTGTGAAAGAACTGATTTTGCGAGGCGATATCAGTGGTATCAAAGAGATCATGGAGAAATCAAAAGATCGCGGGATGAAAACATTCGATATGGCGCTCTTTGACTTGTGTAAAGCCGGCCTTATCTCGGAAAAAGAGGCACTGCACAATGCGGATTCTGAGAATAACTTGCGTTTAAAGTTCAAGCTCGATGGTGATCAAAAGCAAAAAGAAGAATCTCATTTTACCTTGGCGTCAGAGGAGTAAGCTGAGCCACGGCAGGGCCGCCGATAGCGCGCGTATCCTTTTTGTCGCTACCCACCGTGTTTGATGCTGCGCTGGCGGGGAGCGCCACGGGCTCAGTCAAAGAGCTCAGCGCGGGGGAAGGGCTTGCATTATTGTGGTGCGGCGGGCGTTAACGTCTGTCCGAGAGCATCTTGTCGATAATACGCTCAAGCTGTTTGAGATTATTGCACTCGCGCACGAGATGGCAGTGTTTTTTCATACGCAACATTTCGGAGTCGCCTGTACCCCATAACCGGATGGACTCCGGGTTCAGCCATATCAGCTGCTTGGCGCGCGCCTTCATTTCTGCGAGTAGGTCGACTCTGGCGTCGGCTTGGTTATTGCGTGCGTCCCCTAGAATGATGATGGTGGTGGCGCTATTCACCTCGGCTAATGCGGTCTCAGAAAACTCGTGCAGCGCCCGCCCGTAATCTGTCGCACCCCCATACTTGAGATTGACTCGTTCAATCGCCTCGGCCACGGGCAAGTCAGCAAACAGATCGCTGACTTCCCCAAGCGCAGCTGAAAAAGCGAAGGTCCGTGTTCTCGGCAACACATCTTGCAATGCATAGAGAAACATCAAAAGAAATTTAGCGTAGGCGGCGACCGAGCCGCTCACATCACAAATTGCCATAATTTGCGGGCGTTTCCGTTCAGATTTACGCCAACGGGGTGCGAAGGGCACACC
Organism: Luminiphilus sp.; assembly: GCA_028117185.1. Next base: position 22,072 of record JAOHHD010000012.1, on the reverse strand, counting down.
GTCGGTGGGAATCGCGCGCCGCACGGTTTCTCCGACGTTCAATTTCCCCCGGCGGTAGCGCCGTCGGCGCCTGCCATGCCGCGCAGCCAGTTTACGTGCCATACGATCCATCAAGCGCTTAAGGCGCGCCATCTGACTGTGATCAACATTGCCCAGTTTTATTTTCGAGAGCGATTCATCCAAGAGATCTTCCGTTTCCGCTTTAGCGTGAATGAGATAAGCGCGCTCGACACGGTCTCTCACGCGCTCGCGTAGCTGCTCTCTTAACGCCTGTACGGCCTCGAAGGCGGCGGGCTCGCTCTGTTCAAACTCGATGGCGGCATCCCTCAGCGCCTCATCGCCCAAGGCATCCAGTATTTTTCGAACATACTGCCCACGCTGCGTAAACAACGAAATATCATCCACTTTGGCCTCTGCCGCAGCCGTCTCAATGGCAACAGAGAGGGCACTGTCATCACGATTTTCCAGCGCATCAAACAGACTATTGCCGCGCAAACCGTCCAGTGGGTCCTCGTCACTATGCTCTGGTGAGGAAGCTGGCATGGGAGCATCTGTTTCCGGCGCCGCTGTTGCGCTGGCACCATCATCGTCATGAGATGCTGCAGCAGCGCCAGTTCTTCGCAATGCGGGTTGAAAATACTGGTCGAATGCGGCCTCAAAGACAGTGAGTTCGTACTGAGATTTGGCCAGTGTCGAAGCCAGACCGTCGCGTAGTCGCGAGCGATTGCCGTAGCCCAATAATTCGGCGACGGCGACGGCATCGAGCGTGTCGGCGGGTGACACCGCTATCTTTTGACCTCTTAAATACTGCATGAACGCGAGCAATTGATCGCTACTGACTGTGGCGTGATTGGCACCTGCGGCGGTTTTATCGTGTTCCCGTTGCCCCATTGGTGTTACGACTCTGCAGCAGCGACCATGAGTTTAGATAGCTGTCCCTGGGCTGTTTGGATATCGTCTTCGTATTTCAGTAATACGTTGAGCGTGTCCTGAACAAGGGCACTGTCTAAGTCTTTTGCATGCAGTAGCAAAAGACTTTTAGCCCAGTCGACCGTCTCTGAAATGGCCGGTGCCTTTTTTAGATCCAGCAACCGAACAGCGTGAACAAACTGGACCAGCTTTTTTGTCATCGACTGCGCCAAATCAGGCACGCGACTGGCGACTATCTTTGCCTCCAATTCGACAGATGGAAAGGGGATGTGAAGGTGGAGACAGCGACGTTTCAGCGCATCGGAGAGATCCCGCGTATCGTTACTGGTAAGGAACACTAATGGTTTGGAGCGAGCACGGATGGTCCCAAGCTCAGGAATCGATACCTGATAATCCGAGAGCACTTCTAAGAGCAGTGATTCAAATTCGAAATCGGCTTTGTCGATTTCATCAATGAGTAAGACGCCGCCTTGATCCGCCTCCATTGCCTTGAGTAGGGGTCGCGATTCGAGGAAAGCCTCCGAATAAAAGACGTCACCAAACTCATGCAACCGTGCCATTGACTCGTTGAGCCCCTTGGCGCCATCAAGCACATCGCCTAACTGCTCTTTGAGTAGCTGCGTGTAGAGGAGTTGCTTGCCGTATTTCCACTCATAGAGGGCCTTGCTCTCGTCGAGCCCCTCATAACATTGCAGCCTAACTAGCGGCCGATCGACAACCGTGGCGCACGTCTTGGCGAGCTCCGTTTTACCCACGCCGGGCGGTCCTTCAATCAGCACCGGTTTTTCCAGGGCTGCAGCCAGGCGGATCACCGTGGCGATGCGGGTCGTACAAATATAGCCGGCATCCTCAAATGCATTCTGAATGGCTTCAACTTGATTTAATGCGGGGTAGTGATTAGTAGACACGGGCTCTCTCTTGGTGGACTGACATTAACCGCCGGTCGCGTTCATGAACCGCATAATTTGCGGTTCATCGGGACGGTCGAAAACATGGCGCTCTGGTTTTAGTGACAGACTGTCAATAATAGCGGTCTTGATGCCCTGATCACTCTCGCCCGCGCGCATGAGTTGCCGGAGGTCGATTGATTCCTCATTGCCAAGGCACATCAGCAAGCGGCCTTCAGCACTGATTCTCAGTCGATTACAAGATCCACAAAAGTTGTTGCTATGTGGCGAGATAAAACCCACCTGAGTTTGGGTACCCGGGATCAAAAAGTTGCGAGACGGGCCAGCGGTTTCATGACTGCTTACGGGCTCAAGTGCGAAGTGGCTATTTAACTCTTCGATCAGTTCGTCTGAGGAGACATAGCTCAGGGGTTTACTCCCCAGATTGACTTGCCCGAGGGGCATTTCTTCAATAAAAGCGATGCCAATCTGCTTATCGAGGGCGAACTGAGTCAGCGGTAAGACTTCATCCCGATTCAGTCCCTCTAAAATAACGGTGTTTAATCTTATTTTCTCAAAGCCAGCCTGCACTGCGGCGTCGATACCGCGCAGTACCGTGTCTAACTTACCGATCCGAGTGATGTCGCGGAAACGATCTGGGCGCAGGCTGTCTAAGCTGATGTTGATCGAGTTCACACCGGCTTGTCGTAGTAACGAAGCAGACTCAGTCAAGTGACTGGCGTTGGTAGTGAGTGCTAGGGTTTCTAAGCCCGGGAGTTGTCCAATCCCCTGAAACAAGGTGTCGACGCCGCGACGAATGAGAGGCTCACCACCGGTGACGCGGATTTTTTTGACGCCCAATTCAGTGAATAGCCGCGCAGTCCGCAGGAGCTCTTCTATAGACAATACCTCGGCACGGGGGAGAAACTGCATAGTTTCCGCCATACAGTACTGGCATCGAAAATCGCAACGATCGGTAACCGATAACCTCAGGTATGAAATCGTGCGATCGAAACCATCGATCAGTTGTGTCGTATTGCCTAATGTCATGCGGGGGAGTGTACACAAGGACGAGGGTGGGGGAGCATACAGGAGATGAAGATTATGACCTACTTAGATCCACGGCGGACAGTGTGGCCGGGAGCGATCTCAGCGGCCTGCCTAGCCGCGATCCTGATGCTAACGGGCCAAAGTGACGCAATTGTTGTGACAGCGGTGGTTGCGTGGCTCTGCATGGCTTGGTGGATCTTTGAACCGATTCCGATACCGGTGACCTCACTGCTGCCGTTATCGGTATTGCCCATGGCGGGGATATTGACGGTCGAGCAGGTTGCTGGCTCTGTGGGTTCACCGTTGATTATCTTGTTATTGGGCGGGTTTTTGCTCTCTCGTGGTATGGAGAGCTCGGGGGCGCATCATCGGGTCGCTCTGACGGTGGTAAGGCTCGTTGGCGGGCATCGTCCTCGACAGTTGGTGATGGGCTTTATGCTGGCGGGTGCAGGTCTTAGCATGTGGATCTCTAATACGGCATCGGCACTGATGCTAATGCCCGTTGCGATGGCCGTACTGGCATCTTGCGATGATCGTGAGCGCTTAGCGGTGCCGTTACTACTCGGCCTAGCGTGGTCTTGCAGTATCGGTGGTTTGGGCACGCCCATTGGGACCCCCCCTAACCTCATTTTCGTTCAAGTTTTCGAGCAAACTACTGGTCAAACGATCAGCTTTGGTCAGTGGATGTCGTGGGGGATGCCGGTCATTGCCGTACTGTTGCCAGCCGCTTGGTGGTGGGTGACGCGAAATCTGCCGACGGAGTTGGGGATTAGGTTGCCGCTAGTTGGCCCCTGGCGCAGTGCTGAGCGACGCGTGATGACTATTTTCGCGCTCACCGCAGTCGCCTGGATTACCCGCGCTGAGCCCTTTGGTGGTTGGCAAGCGTGGCTGGATCTGCCTTTTACTAACGATGCCTCAGTGGCCCTATTGGCGGTTATTACCTTATTCGTCGTCCGTGATAAGGAGGGGGAGCCCCTCATCGACTGGCAGCAAGCGAGTCAAATTCCTTGGGGCGTATTGTTGTTATTTGCTGGCGGCATTTGTTTGGCACGAGGCTTTGTCGCGTCAGGGCTCAGTGCACAAGTCGGAGAGGCGCTGACCTTGGTTGCTACATTGCCTGTTTTCTTGATGATGCTGCTATTGGCATTGGTAGTGACCTTTTTGACGGAGGCGACCTCTAACACGGCGACCACTGCGCTACTCATGCCCGTGTTAGCAGCAGTCGCGCTGGCAGTCGATATTGATCCATTGTGGCTCATGGTCCCTGCGGCAATGAGCGCAAGCTGTGCCTTTATGCTTCCAGTCGCCACAGCGCCTAATGCGGTTGTGTTTGGCAGTGGAGAGTTGCCGATTCAGCGGATGGTGCGCGAAGGGCTGATGCTCAATCTGTTTGGGGCGATCGTGATTGCCGGACTCATGGCGCTGATTTTACAATAGCACTTCCGGCAAGGTGCGTGTCACAAGCGGGCTGGCGGAGACCGCCAAGACGGGTCCTGGCGGCCTTACGTTGGCCCTGCTCAGACTGATCGGAGAGATCAACCTGTTTGAACAATAGCGCCCTGTTGAACAGCGCAGCGGTTGCAGCGCGCTGCCGACAGACCTTCTACAGCAGCGCCATCATCGTTTCGGCGGAGCTCACATCGATGCCTGGACCTTCCTCAATATTGAGGTGCGTTACCTTGCCGTCTTCTACAATCATGGCAAAGCGCTGACTGCGAGTGCCAAGCCCGAAACCTGAACCATCCAGTTCAAGGCCCATTGCGGCAGTGAGTTCACCATTACCATCGGCGAGCATAATAATATGCTCTGCGTTCTGAGCCTGCCCCCATGCACCCATCACAAAAGCGTCGTTTACCGACATGCAAATAATACTGTCTACACCGTGGCTCTTGATGGTGTCAGCGTTAGCAACATAGCCTGGTAAGTGCGTCATTGAGCAGCCGGGTGTAAAGGCTCCGGGCACAGCAAACAGCAGTGCTTTCTTGCCATTGAACAGCTCGGCAGTAGTTACGGGTGTGGGGCCTTCTCCCCCCATCACCGCGAGGGTGCAATTAGGGATGCAATCTCCTACAGAAATGGTCATGTTTGATACTCCATATAATCAATAGTGAATGGGTTTCGCCCCATACTGAGGCGATCTACCAAGGAAAGGGTAGCTCCTGCGAATAGTAACTCATGCAGAACCGAGATCGAGCAGTCTGGCGTTGATTAATTCGCACTCATCGTAAAAATCTGACTCTCGGTCGCCGAGGTAGGGGGCGCAATGAGACAAAATCTGCAAGACGCCGCGATGAATGACTTGTTGAGGCTGCTCAGACGGGGTGACCCAGTGATCAAAGCTGAGCCAATAGCTCAATGTCATCGTCATACTGTCAGCAATGTGATCCAGGCGCTGAGGATGTGCGTTGATGCCAACGGGGGCCAGTAATTCAGATGCAAGTGTGCGCGAGGCGCGTCGTTTGAGTGACATAAGGCGCCGCATTCCTCGGTCGATATCTGGGTAGCGTTGCATCAAATCAGTCATATTGAGGTATAGAAACCGATGTGCGTACATCGCTTCCATCAGCACGGTTAAAAATAGCCAGCTTCGCTCAAGCGGTGCGCTCGTCTCGAGAAAGTCCGTTTCCGCAATCGGCGTCGCAAGCATCCCAGCGATATCCCGATAAAAGTTGAGAAATAGCGCGGAGAGTATCCCGTCCTTACCCTTAAAATGGTAATAGAGGTTGCCCGGACTGATATCCAGTGCTAACGCCACATCGCTGGCGGATACGTTGCGCTCTCCAAGTTCGTTGAAGAGACCGGCGGCAGTGGCGAGAATACGTTGTGCAGTTTTCATAAGACAAAGTGTAACCGATGGGGTTACTCATCGGTTTGATTCCCCCCATCCAGTGGATTGGTTCTGGCCGCCACATTGTCTCAGTGGTCATCTCGGCCTAATGCTCCGCCCGCTCTCGCATGAGCAGTGTTTGAGGAGGGTTTTTGATAAAAAAAGGGGAGCCGTAGCTCCCCGCAAAAAACGGACCGGTGCTGCTTCAGTTGGCTTTACCAAATTTGGCTTTCAACTGATCGAAACGTGTCTTCGCTTTTTTCATTTGCGCTTCCAATTTTGATCGGTCGGCCAATGAATCTAGCTCAAGGTCTGCCAGTGCCCTGAGGGCATCCTTCTCGACAGCGCTACCGCGCTCCACAAGTGATTGATAAATCGCTTCTGCCTGTTTGCGGCTGGCGCTCAGGCGATTTTGTGCGTCGTCGACTTGCTCCTGCATTCCTGCAAATTGCTCCAGCACTTGATCATAGGCCTTGCCATACACCCCTAGGCCAGCCAACAGGGCTTTACGTCCCGTCTCAACCGCGGCGGGTCGCGCACGTTTCTTGCTGCTTGATTTGGCCTTGGGCTGCGCTTTGGCCGTAGCCTTGGCTTTGGATTTTACAGCGGGCTTTTTGGCCGCTGTTTTCTTGGCGGCCACTTTTTTAGTCGCTGCCTTTTTTGCGGTCGCCTTCTTCGGTGCCGCTTTTGCTTTTGCCTTAACCTTCGCCTTTGCTTCTGCCATCACTTTGTCCTCCGGTTTGATGTCAACGCGGCGCAGTGTGGTCCTTAAAATTAGAATCTGCCCTCTAACGGCTCGATCGGAGCTGGTAATAATGCGCAGTAGGCACAACCCCGATGCGTAACATTGACGTCATCTTAAAGCACGGATCTGTCGTAACAATGATATGGGACTACGTCAGATGAGGGCTTGAAAATTGCCCATTTGCCCCCATATTCATTGGCTGAGGTGAGATGCCGCATCATGACTGATCACAGTACGAGCACCGCTCGCTTTGCGCGCCATCGTTTGGTGGGTTCAGTGGTTTTTACGATCACAGGATTGGTGGTCTGCTTTTGGGTGCTTGTGGGGAAACCAGAGGCTGAGTCATCTCAACAGGTTGAACCTCGTAGACCGCTCGTCAATGTGATTATCGCCACACCCGCTGAGCACGCTATTTGGGTGCGAACACAGGGCACCGTGGAGCCGGTAACTCGTGTGAATTTAATGGCGCAAGTCAGCGGTAAAGTGGAAACAGTGAGCGACGCTTTTTTAGAGGGCAGGTTTTTCAAAAAAGACGATGCCCTGCTTCAATTAGAAAGATCTGACTACGACTTTGCCATTGCACGGGCAGTGGCTCAGGAAGCGGCTGCAGCACAGCGCCTCGCCGAGGAACGAGGACGAAACCTACAAGCGAAGCGAGAGTGGCGTGATCTGGGTTCGAGCGAAGCCAATGATCTATTTTTGAGAAAACCACAACTCTACGCCGCCGAAACCGCGCTTGAAGCCGCTCGAGCGGATGTGGAAGCGGCGGAATTAGCGCTGGCACGAACCACCGTTAGAGCGCCTTTTGACGGACGCTTGGAAAAAAAGCAGGTGGATGTTGGGCAGTTTGTGGCGCCCGGTACCTTGCTGGCGCAAGTCTATGCGACTGACCGAGTCGAGGTGCTGCTTCCGATCAGTGAATCGCAACTCGCGCTATTGGCTTTGCCCTTATTCGAGACAAGCCTCGATACCTATCCTGATGTGACGTTGACTGCTCGTTTTGGCGGGGAGAGTTGGCAATGGCAGGGTCAGATTACCCGAGTGAAGGCGAGCATTGATCGCGATAGTCGCGCAACCTTTGCCATTGCTGAGGTCAACGATCCGTTTAGTGAGGGTGTTGAGCTTAGGCCGCCTTTAACACCGGGTCTGTTTGTGGAGGCGAGTATTCGGGGCAAGCCGATTCAGCAGTCTATTAAACTGCCAGCGACCGCGCTACGCGGCGACAATACGGTGCTGCGGCTGGAAGAAGGGGATCGCCTTGAAAGACTACCGGTTGAGTTGTTGCGCAGAGAGCAAGAGCAGGTGTGGGTACGAGGGGTTGCAGCAGGAGAGCGCATCGTATTAGAGCAGAGCAGCCTGCTGTCATCAGGCACGGCAGTCGAGGTGGCCGAGGTGCTTCGTAGTGGAAGTTAACAGCAGTGGCAGCTGAAAAATCTGGCTTGCTAGGTTGGTTTATTACCAACCCCATCGCAGCAAACCTATTCATGGTGGTGCTGGTGGTGGGAGGGCTTTACAACATTCCCGGTCTCGATAAGCAGTTTTTCCCGACTCCCGTGATTGACCGGGTGAGTATTGCCATGCCGTTTCCGGGAGCCAGTCCCAAGGAAGTGGAGGAGCAGATTTGCGTCCGCATTGAGGAGGCTATCCACGATCTGGATGGCATCAAAGAGATTCGATCGACTGCTTCAGATGGCATGGGTCAGGTGGTGGTTGAGGCACTTCCGGGTTATCCGACACAGCGATTGACCAATGAAATAAAAACCCGTATCGACGCGATCACGACCTTCCCTACCGATGCTGAGCGTCCTGTGGTCACTGAACTGGTGTACCGCCACTTGCTCGGTATTGTTGAGTTGGCGGGAGAATTAGACGAATGGGAACTAAAAGAGCTCGGGGAGTCACTTCGCGATGATCTGGCGAGGCAGCCTTGGATATCAGTAGTTGATTTGGTGTCGCCGCGTCGTTATGAAGTGTCGGTTAATGTCTCAGAAGTTGATTTACGCCGCCATAAGCTGTCCTTCGATGACGTAGTTCTCGCCATTCAATCGGCCTCCCTCAATTTACCTGCGGGCGCAATCAAAGGCGGTGATGGTGACATTCGAGTGCAGACGCGGGGACAAGCCTATTACCGAGAGGACTTTGAAAAAATTGTACTGATCACCGCGCGAGATGGTACGCAGATTTATCTTGGTGAGGTGGCGACCATTGAAGATGGATTTGAGGATATCGATACCATCAGTCGCTTCGATGGCATGCCTGATCACGGTTTGTATGCCTTTGTGACGACAAATCCTGATGTCGTACAGTCTTCTCGAGTGATTACTGAGTGGGTGGGCAAACAAACGCCTGATCTTCCTGATGGCGCGTCTTTGTCATTTTGGCGAGATGCGGCAGTACCGTTTAAGGATCGGGTTGAGACACTGCTGAAGAACGGCTTGGGTGGACTGCTATTGGTTTTTTTGGTGCTCGTATTATTTTTGAGGCCGGTGGTCGCCGTCTGGGTCTCCATCGGTATCGCAGTGGCTTTTCTCGGAACATTTTTTTTACTGCCTTATACCGGTGTTGGGCTCAATATGATTTCCCTGTTCGCCTTTTTATTGGTGCTCGGAATTGTCGTCGACGATGCCATTATCGTAGGGGAATCTATTCATACCGCGCAGTGCAAAGGCCTCGATAGCAGTGAAGCCTCCTTGTGGGGTGTTCGCGAGGTGGTCAAACCGGTTCTGTTTGCGGTGATCAGCACCATGGTATTTTTTGCACCGATGATGTTTATGCCCGGCGAATGGGCACATGCAGCGAAGGGCATCCCTATCGTCGTGTTACTGGCGCTGACTTTCTCCCTTGTCGAATGCCTACTTATTTTACCGGCCCACTTATCAAAAATCGGTCCTGAAAAACCTGCCACGACGCCACTGCTTAAGCAGTTGACGTTGTGGCGTCATGCTTGTGCCGATTGGTTAATGTCAGTTGCAAAAAATCGTTATCGGCCGTTGTTACGATGGGCCTTACAGCACCACTTTTTAGTGGCTGGATTTTTTCTGGTGATGTTGAGTTTGAGCCTAGCGTTTTACGGCGGTGGGTGGCTGCGGTCAGCCTTTTTCCCCCGCATTAACTCTGACTTTGTGGAAGCCCGCATCACCATGCCAGAAGGGGGCGCATTCCTGCAATCTGAGCAGGTGATGGAGCGGGTCGTCAAGACCGCTGAGACCTTGAGAAGCGAATGGAACCAACGATCTGAGTACGACGGAGCGCCCGCGATAGGCAGTATTTTGGGCCGAGCGCGGGACAACGAGGTCGAGGTTTTTGTTCAAAGTCTGGGTCAGGGAGTGGACACGGAAGCCTTCGCTAGGGATTTGCGTCGCGCCTCTGGTGCTTTGAGTGAGGCTAAGGAGGTCCGCATGGATTACACCATTCGCGATCCCGGTAAGCCCATTAGGTTGGTACTGGCATCGCGAAATATCGAAGATCTGGAAGCGTTGGCTGCCGATGTCAGGGCCGCTCTCCTCTCTTACCCTGGTGTATTTGACGTCTCTGATAGTTTTGATAGTCCTCGCGATGAATTGGTACTCGAACTAAAGCCTGCAGCGGAAACGCTCGGAATCGGGCTCGCCGATGTCGCGCGGCAGGTGCGGCAGGCATTTTATGGCGCGGAGGCGCAACGAATTCCTCGTGGTCGTGAAGATGTGAAGGTGATGGTGCGCTACCCCGAGGAGGAGCGGCTAGCGATTGCCAATCTGAATGACATGTACATTCGCGTTCCCGGGCGCGGTGAGGTGCCCTTTGAATCGGTTGCGACTTATCGCGTCGAGGCGGGCTACCAAAAATTGGAGCGCCTCGACAGGCTTCGGACGCTCGAGATTGATGCTGATGTTGAGACGAACGGTCCACCTCCTAGAGACATTGTTGATGCGGTATTTCGAGATTATCTGCCCACTTGGCTGCAGCAATATCCCGATTTATACGTGAACTTGGATGGCGAATTACAGGAAGAAATTGAATTTCGGGATGCCACCGTCAGGCTCATGGCGCTCGCCATGATGATTATCTATGCGCTTATGGCCGTCGCATTTCGGTCGTATTGGCAGCCGATGTTGATTCTCACAGCCGTCCCGTTTGGTTTAATGGGCGCGATATTTGGACACATGATCCTCGGATGGCAGGTCAGTCTGTTTTCGATCATGGGCGTGACCGCTTGTGCCGGGGTTGTTGTGAACGACAACCTAGTATTGATTGATCGTATCAATCGGCTCCGAGGGGAGGGGCAAGACATTGTTAGTGCGTTGCTGCAGGCAGGCGAGGATCGATTCCGACCTATCGTATTGACCTCATTGACAACCTTTGTCGGCCTGTTGCCGATCATGTCAGAGACGAGTGTGCAGGCACAGTTTTTGATCCCTATGGTGACCTCGTTGTCATTCGGTGTACTTTTTGCCACCGGCGTCACGCTAATACTGGTCCCCGCTTTGTTTTTAATCGCTGAGGATCTGGGCGCGTTAAGATTACGTTTACTACACCGCTACAGAGGCAACCAAGATGAGGTCTCTAGCCCGTATTAGGCCAGAGACTTGATGCCGCCGGTGATGTACCAAACACCCCTAGGTGGCTGATGAGCGAATCAGCGCGGCTGTGGGCCCGCGGCAATGATGACTTCACTGACATCAAATTTTTTGATGTTCTCCGTAAAGAGCTTCGCCAACTGGTGGGCCTGTTTTTCATAGGCTTCATCGTCATCCCAGCCCGCCTTAGGGTTTGTATACTGCGGATCAACGCCCGCAATGTGGGTGGGGTAATAGAGGTTAAGACTCTCTATGTGTTGCGTTTCTGTGCCAATGAGTGAGCCTTCTTGGGCAGCTTTGACCACTGCGCGGGTGACTGGGATTGGAAAGCGCGCGCCGCTTCCGCCAGGTGCGCCAGATCCTCCGGCCCATCCAGTATTGATCAAGTAAACCTGGCTGCCAAAATCTTCAATGCGCTTGATCAGTAGCTCAGCATAATCGCCTGCGGGTCTGGGCATAAAAGGTGCGCCAAAGCAGGTGGAAAACGTTGGGTTGATACCGGCCTCTGCGCCTACCTCTGTAGAGCCCACTCTGGCCGTGTAGCCGGACAGAAAATGAAAAGCGGCAGCCTCTTTGGATAAGATTGAAATGGGTGGCAAGACACCAAATACGTCGCAGGTGAGGAAGATGACGCATCCGGGTTCACCGCCAGCATTGTTGGATGAGCGTTTTTGAACATGTTCCAGGGGGTAGCAGCAGCGACCATTTTCGGTCAGCTTGGTATCGCAGTAGTCGGCATGTCCTTGCTCGTCGAGCACCACATTTTCGATGATTGCACCGGTGCGAATAGCATCCCAAATGACAGGCTCATTTTTTTGGCTTAAATCAATGGTTTTCGCGTAGCAACCGCCTTCGATATTAAAGACTGACCCTTTGGACCAGCCATGCTCGTCATCACCGATGAGGTAACGACTGGGATCCGCTGACAGTGTTGTTTTGCCGGTGCCTGAGAGGCCGAAAAATAAGGTGGTGTCTCCGGCTTCGCCGATATTAGCGGAGCAGTGCATCGGCATGACATCCTTCTCGGGCAGTAAGAAGTTTTGCACCGAGAACATCGCTTTTTTCATTTCGCCGGCGTAACGCATGCCCGCGATTAAGACTTTACGCTGTCCGAAATGAATGATGACGGTGCCATCAGAATGCGTGCCGTCGCGTTCAGGGTCACAGACAAAGTCGGCGACATTGAGTATTTTCCATTCGGGTTTATGCGACGGGTTATAGGTTTCAGGCCGGATGAACATATTGCGACCGAACAAGGATTGCCAAGCTGTTGCAGTAATCACTTTAACTGGGAGATAGTGATCACTGTGCTCTCCCACATGCATGTATTGCACCCAAGTCTCAGACTGACTGGCATGAGATTTAACGCGCTCCCACAGGGCGTCAAACCGATCTGCGTCAAATGGACGATTAACGCCTCCCCAGTCGATCGACTCTTCGCTAGAGGGTTCTTTAACGATAAATCGATCCGCGGGCGACCGACCGGTGCGAGGCCCTGTTTCGATCCGTAAAGCGCCGGTGTCAGATAAAACGCCCTCACCTCGTGCTAGCGCCATCTCAATGAGGGCTGCAGGCAACAGTTCGGTGTGAATTTCAGGAGGTGTGGGGACTGCGTCGGTCATTTTGGGTTCCGTGATAAGTGCATTATGGCAGTGAGTTTGGGTGAGTTGCTTGTCGTTCCGCTATTTGGTCGTTCCTGTTTAATTCGTAAGATCTTAGTGTAGCGTCCTAGTTTCGCCCTCATTGGGCTCGCTGGTGATGCCTGCTGGATCCATTACTTCTGGGCCGAAACAATATGATGTACCGCACAGTTCACAAGTCAACGTAATCACACCCAGTTCAGCGAGAATGTCTGCTTTTTCTGAATCAGGCAGTAACGCAATGGTATCGGCACTTCGCTCGCGACTACACCGACATTTAAACAAAATGGGGGTAGGTGGGTACAGCGTTACGGTTTCCTCATGATAAAGCTTGAATAATAGTGTCTCTGAGGGTAGGTCTAGCAACTCAGCCGAACTGATCGTTTCAGCCAGCGTGCAGAGGTGGTTCCACTGTTCCTGCCGCGCAGCCCCGTGGGATAGCTGCGCGGGTAGCTGTTGTAGCATCAGGCCAGCACTGGTTTGACCGTCACTGGCAAGCCAAAATTTGGCGCCCAGTTGTTCACTCTGAGCAAAATAGGCCTCTAGGACGTCAGCGAGAGAGCCGTTTTCCAAGGCGACGATCCCTTGATAACGCTGCCCCTGGTCCCGTTCTATCGTTAGCGCCAACTGCCCACCCTTGAGCAATGCCATCGGGTCGGTGCTCTCTCGTTGAATGTCGCCTTGAGCAATGCCGCGAATGTGCCCTTCGCTCGAGCACTCTACCATCGCAAGGGTAATCGCTTGGCTACTTTTAGCTTGCAGAATGATCCTGCCTTCATACTTAAGATTGTTACTGATCAGTACGGCGGCAGAGGCAAACTCACCCAGTAAGCGGGTGACCGCCTGGCTATAAGGTTGCTGCCCCAGCATATCAACTAGGGCAGGACCGAGCTTGACTGACTCTCCACGCACATCGATGCCGTCAAACAAAAAGCGGAGGCTAGTATCAGTGAGCATTTTCATGGGGCCGCAGTGTAACATTGGGAGATCACAGCATAACGGGGTGTCGGTCGCATCCCAATTGGATTACTGCATGTCTGCTATTTATTTATCAGAGACTCATCAGCTCGATCCGGACGCCCGGGAGCGGGCGCTGCAGGCGTTGCATGACTATCTTTCACAAAACTTAGGAGCGAGCGTGGTAAGGCGTGATGCGGAACTTGTCTTCAGTGGAACCGGTTATGCTGGCACGGTCTCCCTAGACGAAGACAAACTGCACGGTGAACTTAAGCTGGGCCTACTGATGAGGCCTTTGAAGGGCACCATTACGCGGGAAATAGAAGCCGTATTGGCGACCTATCTCGAGGGCGAGTGAGCCCTCTCGATAGTGGGTTTTCAGTTGCTGAGGGCTTTCACTCTCGCATTCAGACGGCTCTTATGTCGCGCTGCCTTATTCTTTTTGATGATGCCTCGATTCGCCATTCGGTCAATCACGGGGACCGCTGAGTCGTAGGCTGCCTGCGCCTCTTGCGCATTGTCAGCGTCGATTGCTGCAACGACTTGCTTAATCTTGGTACGCACTAACGATCGTAAGCCGGCATTGTGCGCCCGACGCTTGTCATTTTGTCGAGCACGCTTTTGTGCTTGGGGGGAATTAGCCACCAGTAATCTCCAAGGGACTATCAAACGGGCGCGAATGATCAGAGATACACGATTCAATGTCAACTAGCACGATCACGACATCGCGGCTATTAGGGCTTATTAACTGTTTAGTACCCCAACCAGATCAGTAACCAACCCAGTGCGGCAAAAGCGACTGAAGAGCCGGCCTGCTCTAGGCGAAACAGGGCGTAGCAATAGCTGATGGGGGGTAACAATAGGGTAACCATGCCCCAAGTATACTCTGCGCGCCAAGATGTAATCATGAGCAGCACCCAGCTTACCAACAAACACGCGGCACCTAGGGTCATTAAAAACGAACTTGAAGCTTCCATTTGTCCTCACTGAAGGGTAGGTTGCGATGCGCTGCGAAGGGTACCAGAAACCTGCAAGCAAGGGCACAATGGCGAGGTGCTTGATCACAGGAATCGCATGACAGAGATCGAACCGCTGCACGACGATGATCCGTTCGCAGAGATTAGGCCTTACTCTAACGTCGAGGCCCCCGATATCCTGCGCCGATTGGCCCTCGATGCTGAGCTGATAGAGACCCTCGCCCAGTGGCGACTGTCTCAGCTTAACCGTATCTGGCCTGCCTTGGCCCAAGGCCTCGCGAGACTGTGGTTACTGAGGACGGTGCGCCGGTTGTCGTCAGTCGAGGACCTCCAGAACCTCATTGCGCCAACATTATCCCGCATGATCAAGAAAACGTCACAGTTCTCGGTCAGCGGTATTGAGCATCTCGACCTGACCCGAGCGCGCGTGTATCTCAGTAATCACCGCGATATTTTTCTGGATGCGGCATATGCAAATTATGCGTTGCATCGTATGGGTGCGCTGACAATGTCTCTTGCTATTGGCGACAACCTGCTGTCCAAACAGTGGGTGGCTGACTTAATGCGTCTCAATAAAAGCTTTGTGGTAAAGCGGAATCTCGGCGGCCCTAGAGCGTTATTAGCGGCGACTAAGCTGTTAGCGAGATTCATACGCCAGTCTGTCACCGAAGATCATAATCCGATTTGGATAGCACAGCGCGAGGGGCGAGCAAAGGATGGTTGTGATGTGACAGAACCCGCTGTGATCAAAATGCTCACCCTATCTCGGCGTCAGAATGAAACACCCGAATCAGTACTGAAAAGCCTCAATATAGTGCCCCTAATTATTGCTTACGAGTTGGACCCTTGTGATCTATTGAAAGCAGCGGAGCTATCTGCTGGGGCAGACTATACCAAGGCTGAATTTGAGGATGTGGCGTCAATGTCTCTCGGGATTACGGGCCAAAAGGGCTGTGTACATCTCCATTTCGGAGATCCGCTTGACCCTGATCTCGACGTTGCCGGTGTTGTGAGCGCTATCGACCAGCAGATGGTGGCCTATTACCGATTGTATGCAACCAACGTCTGGGCTTGGGAGTGGCTTCATGGCAAGAAGGTCCCGGATTTTGTGACCCCTCATGAAGGCCAAATCTCCGAGTCGGCATTCCGGTTGCGAATAGAAGCGGCTCCGATCGAGTATCGCGACCGTTTATTGGCAATGTATGCCAATCCAGTCAGTCGTTTATTGAGCGAGACGGTCGCCACAGAGGGCGCTTAATGTGATCGATGAGGCGCTGCAGGACGAGATCCGCGTGGCTTATCAAACGCTCACTGAGGCACTGCAACTGAACCCGCGTTGGGGGCAGCGTCAGATGATCGCTGAAGTCGCTAATGCGCTGGGTGATCCTGAGGCTGATTCTCCCATTGCAGTCGTAGAGGCGGGCACTGGTACAGGAAAAACCGTTGCTTACTTAGTGGCCGCCTTACCGATAGCGCGTAAGCGAGGAAAAAAAGTGGTGGTTGCTTCGGCCACGATTGCGCTACAGGAGCAGCTTTTATTCCGCGATTTACCCGATGTGATGCGCAATAGTGGTCTTGAATATGAGGCGGCCCTTGCCAAGGGACGCGGTCGTTACATCTGTCTACTGAAGCTCGACCACCAACTTTCTGAGCAGGACATTGATCCTGTCATCCCTCTTTACCCCGACGAATTTGTAGCGCCCGATAGGGCGTTAGCGGGTCCCATTTTTGACGAGATGGTAGAGGCGTTGGGATCAGGTCGTTGGGATGGCGACTTTGATTCTTGGCCTGGCAGTCTTGACGCGGGTGTAAAGCGATTGGTGTCTACAGAACAAAGCCAGTGTATTGGTCGCCGCTGTCCGCATGTGAGCCAATGCAGTTTTTTTCGTGCCCGTGAGGGCTTGGAAAATGCCGATATTGTGGTCACTAATCATGATTTAGTCCTGTCAGATTTACGTCTTGGTGGCGGGGTGATCCTGCCGGCACCGGAAGATTGTTTTTATATTTTTGATGAGGGGCATCAGCTGCCCAGTAAATGTTTGAATCATTTTGCACTGCGCTTTCACAGTGGCTCCACCTTGCAGGGTTTACGCGACAGCGGGCGCTGGGTAGAAAGTTCAAGCGCTGGATGGATCAAGCGTGGGCTGGATGAGCGAATCATGCCGACACTGGCGACACTCTTTGACGATCTATTAGAGCGCACTCTTCAGATCTCCGAGACACTCTGGGCACTGTTTCCAGATGAAGAGGTGGAGCGAGCGGAATATCGGCTACCGCATGGCCGAGTTCCTGCTGAGTTTGCCGAACAGGCGGCGATGCTTTTGGCGCAATGGGAGAAGCTGTATCGAGAGGCTGGCCGCTTAGAGGCAATGATTGAAAACAGAACGAACGAGACAGCACCAGTGCCAGAAGAGCCAGACGAATCTGCCAGTGATCCCGATCTCGACTTGATTAATGCGCAAGGGATGGTGGCCCGCGCTGAACAACAAGTTGCTGTATGGAAAGCATTTGCGCAAGCACCTAGCAGTGACCAGCCCGGTGACGGCTGGGCGCGTTGGTGTCTGCATCGGGGCAATTTGCAGTCGGTAGAATGTCAGGCCAGTCCAATACTCCCGGGCGAGCTATTAAAAAATGCGCTTTGGGATAGGGTCGCTGGAGCGGTAGTGACATCTGCAACCCTGACCGCACTGGGTACTTTTGATCGCTTTAGAGAGCGCTCGGGAATACCGAACTCAGCGAGATGGAAGCAAGTGGCGAGTCCCTTTGATCCCAAGAAAGCCATATTTTCTGTGCCGGTAATGACAACTGAGCCGAGCCAAGCTGACGCCCACACAGAGGAGCTCATTGCGTTGATACCGGAGCTCATACGAGACGATCTCGGCGTCTTGTTGTTGTTTACGTCACGTCGTCAACTTGAGGCGGTGTTGGTGGGTATCGCCACTGCTATTTCGCATCATAGGTTGGTGCAAGACCAGTTGAGTAAAAGTGCACTGCTCACGGAGCATCGTCGTAATATCGATAGGGGCGAGTCCTCAGCGATATTTGGATTAGCGAGTTTTTTTGAAGGTATCGATCTGCCGGGAGATTACTGTCGGCATGTTGTAATTGCTAAATTACCCTTCGCAGTGCCCGATGATCCAATTTCCTCGGCTCACGCAGAACTACTCGACGCACAGGGTCGGGATCCCTTCATGGAGATCAATGTCCCGGATGCCGCACAGAAGCTGATTCAGGCGAGCGGCAGACTGCAACGCACTGAGGATGATGAGGGCCGCATCACGCTTCTTGATAAGCGCTTATTGAGTCGCCGTTACGGGCGAGTGATGCTGGATACACTACCTGCCTTCACCTTTGAGTTGGCGGGAAGAGCGTCACGGTAAGAGGGGGGGGCTAAAATGACGCTAACATCGCAACAAGCATTGCGTAGTGCCATTGCTGCGCAGCTGATTGAGCTCGAGGCGAGCTTAAGGCAGCTGGGGTTATGGTCAGATGAGGCGCGTTCACCAGAGTCCTTGGTGTCGGATCAGCCCTTTGCTGTTGATGTGCTGGAGATGGAGCAGTGGCTACAGTATATATTTTTACCGACGATGTATGACTTGTTGAAGCAGGATGCTCCTATGCCTGAGCAATGCGCAATCGCGCCCATGGCTGAGGAAACATTGGCTAAGAAGGCCATTGCTTACAGAGGGCTCATTGCGACGCTACGAGACCTCGATCGCCTCATCACAGAGGCGCACTGAGACACAAACGCGTTGTTCCCGATCATGAGGCAAAAAAACCCCCAGACGAATCTGGGGTCTTGATGAAGCTGCGGCTGTTAGAACTGCACGCGCTTGGTGAAGCCGCCATCAACCACCACATTGGTGCCCGTTGTCCAGGCCGAACGCGGGCTGGCTAAGAAAGCCACGGTGTCCGCTATTTCGTAATTGTCGCCCATTCGCCCCATGGGAATGTTGGCAATGGTCGCGTCGTAAAAATCCGTCATATGCGTTTTAATTTGCTCCCAAGCGCCGCCCTCAAAATAAACGGGCCCTGGACTCACTGAATTCACGCGGATACCAGATCCTGCAAGGACTTGCGCCAGATTGCTCGCATAATTTAAGAGGCCCGCTTTGATTGCGCCGTAGGGACTGGCGCCAGCGAAAGCTTCTACGGCCGCAGTCGTCGAGATCACCACAATGGCGCCCGCATCAGATTTTTCTAAATAGGGCTGTGTTAATTCTACGCCTCGCCACGTTCCCAGCATGTCTGCTTCAAAGTTGGCGCGCCAGCCCGCTTCACCATTGTCAGCGCCACCCGCGGAGACGTTGGGCACAAAGATATCAATGCCACCCAGCGTATCAGCACAGGTATTGATCCATGCTTCAAGAGAAGCCGCGTCTGTGACGTCGACAACACTGCCGCAAGCTTTGACGCCTTTACTGGTGAGTGAGGCAACCGTTTCGTCAACCTCGGCCTGATTGCGCGCACAGACGCCAACATGGCAGCCCTCATCTGCCAGAGTTTCCGCAATTGCGCGACCAATGCCTTTGGTAGACCCAGTAATGAGGGCGACCTTATCTTTAAGTTGTAAATCCATTATTTTTCTCCTCGGTAGTTACTATTTTTTTCTAAATAAGTTCAGGCAGTTGTTACGTCTCTAGCGCCATGAATTCTTGAAGCGCTTCACCCTTTGAGCAAACCCAGGTTTCTAACGCAGTGACGCGCTTAAAAAAATGCCCGACGATGTATTCATCGGTGGTGGCGATGCCGCCATGTAGCTGAATCGCTTCCTGCGTCACGCTTCTGCCTACAGCGGCCGATTTAACTTTGGCCGCCCGCGCAAAGCGAGCCCTATCAGGGGTGTTGCGATCAGCGGCATCACAGGCGGCGTACACCAGCGAACGAGTGATTTCCGTTTGTATCAGCATATTGGCCATACGGTGTTGCAGTGCTTGGAAAGAGGCCAGCGGCTGTCCAAATTGTTCGCGTTGTTTGGTGTAGTCGACAGTCGTATCTAAGGCTGCCTGGGCGGCGCCTAATGTCTCTGCACTACTCAATGTCATCGCGCACTCGCGGAAGGCCGACAGCGCCTCTGTCGCAGCATCTCCCATGAGTAATATTTGGTCGTCGCTAATAGGGAGGTCGAAGTCGCAATTGGCGCCTCCTCTACCGTCGTGCGTTGCGAAGGTTTCACAATTAGCGCCTTGCGCACTTTTTGGGACTAGCACCCAAGCGAGTCCGTTGCAGCTATCTGCCAGAACAGCAAAGTGGGTGGCCGATGCACCCGCGCTGATCCAGTATTTCTTCCCCTGCAAGTGCCAGCCTGATTTCGTTTGCACCAAGGTGGATGAGGGGGATAGCCGACTCCCCGACGTCGGCTCATCAATAGCCGCGATCGCAATCAGATCGCCAGAGATGACGTCAGGTATCAATGCAGCCGCGTGCTCACTGCGCAATAAAACGGTACTAGCGATCGTGAGCGTATCGATCAAGGGTTCGGTGACGAGATAGCGGCCGCATAACTCGGCAAGAATAGCGAGCTCTCGCGTGCCAAAGTCCAGGCCGTCCATCGATTCAGGAAAAGGCATGGCCAGCCAGCCCATTTCGGAGAAAGCCTGCCATTTTTGTGGCTGGTTATAAATCTCCTCGGCGATCTGGTCACGGCGCTGATTAAAATCGCTATTGTCGCGTAAGTATCGATCAGCGGTATCCCAGAGCATGGTTTGTTCTTCGGTCATTGTCACACTGCTACCTCAGAGCCCAAGCACGTGTTTTGCGATGATGCTGCGCTGAATTTCGGCTGTGCCGCCATAAATCGTGGTTGCGCGGCTGTTGATATATTCCGCCATGGTGGTCACCGACTCGCTGGCAGCAGCGGTACTGCCGCTATAAGAGGGCGCTAATACCTCGCTTTGCCACGGCATCGCACTCTGGCCAGCGGCTTCAATGAGCAATTCTGCACAGCGCTGTCCCAGCTCGGTCCCCGACACTTTAACCAGCGATGACAGTGCGCCGGGATTATCACCAGCGGCCACGCTGCCTTTGATGCGCAGTTCAGTTTGTTCCAGTGCCATCACATCGATCTGCGTTTCGGCGACGCGATAGGCAAAAGTGGGGTCGGCTGTTATGCGGCACGTTTCACTCGACATCATGTGCTGCATCTTTCTTAGCTGCTTTTTCAGATCGATAGTGAAGTGCTGCCCGCCGCGTTCAAATTCAAGTAATGATTTGGCGACGGTCCAACCCTGATTTTCTTGTCCTAGCAGGTTAGCGGAGGGGACGCGCACGTCCTCAAAGAAGACTTGGCATTGTTCTACCTCACCATCGAGGCTGGTAAAGGGTTTTACTGTTATGCCGGGAGTCGCCATATCGATCAGCAAAAAGCTGATGCCGGCTTGAGGTTTGACCGTTTTATTGGTCCGCACTAAACAAAAAATCCAGTCGGAGTAGTGCGCCATGCTGGTCCAGATTTTAGTGCCGTTGACAATAAAATCATCGCCATCATGATCTGCCGTCGTTTTGAGGGAGGCTAGATCTGATCCAGAGCCGGGCTCGGAATAGCCCTGGCACCAGACATTTTCACCCGAGATGATGCCGGGTAAAAAACGTTCTTTTTGGCTTGGCGTGCCAAAGTGCATCAGCATTGGCCCTAGCATTTGGATGCCCATCATCACCGGAGTGGGGGCATTGGCTTGCCGACATTCTTCTTGGAAAATATAGCGCTGTTGGATATCCCAACCGGTGCCGCCGTATTCTAGAGGCCAATCGGGTGCGCCCCATCCACGCTGATGCAGAATGGCTTGCCATTGCCGGCCTGCTTCGAAGTCTGAAAAGACGCTGGTAGTGCGCTCGCCGGCCCTAATCAATTCCGGTGTCAGTGCTTCGCGCAAAAAGTCACGGATTGCGGCGCGAAAGGCGTCAGCGTCAGTCGGTAAGGGGCTAGAAGCGTTCACATTGGGTCCTCTACAGAGATCAATTAGCGTAAGGATACACCTTGTGGTGTTAAATACTCATGCGACAGAGATTTTCGGATATCGCTCGAGGGTGTTTGTCAGCGGCCGATAACTATATAGTAGGCGTTACGGTTAAAACAAACCAGCCCCCTTGCGACTGTGGACTGGCCGCCGCCCAGCAGATACTTTTATCAATTAAGAATGAGGTAGCACATGCTCACCCCCAGTGAAAAAAGCACCCACATATTGGCTCAGTTGAAAGCGTTTATGTCTGAGCACATCTACCCAAATGAGGTGCCCTATCGGACTGCTTTGCATCAGGCAGAGAATCGCTTCGCGTCGATGCCGTTAATGGACTCCCTCAAGGAACAAGCCAAGGCTGCGGGGCTATGGAATTTATTTGTGCCGCCTGAATTTGCTGAATACAGCGATCACGGCGGCATGAGCTTCCTCGATTATGCCCCGCTAGCTGAGGAAATGGGACGCGTTATCTGGTCGCCTGAGGTGTTTAACTGCAATGCGCCAGACACGGGCAATATGGAAGTGTTCATGAAGTTTGGTACCGAAG
>JAOHHD010000011.1 GCA_028117185.1 Luminiphilus sp. | reverse complement strand
AGGGCAAGTGTTAGTCTTTGATTACCGTCTCTGTTGATAACTCTTTTTAACCACCGCCATACTACCTCCTAACGAGACCCGTTATGACAGATCATATTATTCAAAATGCCTATTACGTCACCGATATCGATAGCGCTATTCAGCGCTTTCATAACCTGTGGGGCTTGGGCCCTTTTTTCATCCGTCGCCATATCAGTTTGGACAATGTCACCTATCGTGGCTCACCCACTGAACTGGATATTTCTGCAGCGTATACTCAATCGGGCGATCTGATGATCGAACTGGTTACACAGCATAATGATGCCCCCTCCACATTCCGTGACATGTATGCCGCGAACCAAAGTGGCTTTCACCATGTTGCACTCAATTTTGGCGATCACGATGCGCGCGTTGCGCACTTCAACCGCTTGGGTTTTGAATCGGCTACCCACTTCCTTACTGAGGAGGGACGCGGGGCAACCTATCTCGATACGACCGCGGTTTGCGGACACATGACTGAGATTTACGTGGTCAACGACAGCCTGAAACAACTCTATGCAGAAGTAAAAAGTGCCGCTGATAATTGGGATGGCAAATCATTGCATATTGAGCGCTGAGGCGTCTTATGGCAGCGCGCTGACCAGTGTCGCGAGGCTGCTTTTGAGTTAGATTATTCTCGGTGAGCACGACAATGGCGTTACTGCAATGCACAGCGGCACCCTCTTTTACATCCTTATCCGCTCAAAAAAAAGGCCGGAGTTAACCGGCCTTTTCAATCTAACGTCAAGCATCATGACGGGCGGTGCTAGAAACGGTAACCCACTTCAACGCCGTAAGTCCGTGCCTGTCCGCCAAAGCGCTGGTAGTTAAACGCTGCACTGATAATGTCAGCGTAATTCTCCTCTGTGAGATTCCTTCCCCAGAGGGACACGCGCCACTTGTCATTCTCAAACCGAACGCTGGCGTCGAGGATGCCGTAGTCATCAATCGTACGTAACTCATTATTGGTCACATCGGTGTAGAACCCGTCTCGCCATGCATATTGGCCACGGAAGATCAGATCACCCCGGTCGGACATCGGCACTCTGTACTCCCCTGTGAGCGTATATTCGAAGTCAGGAACCCTCTCAAACTCGAGTTCTTTGGCAAGCGCCTCATTCTCCTGATCGGTAGGCGCGCCCAAATTCAACCCGGTAAACTCTTTGAACTCTGGGTCAATCCAGCCAATACCCGCCATTAACATTAACCGGTCCGTCGGTAACCAAGTCAACTCGGCTTCGATACCGGGAATTTCAGCCTCAGCAGCGTTGCGCAGCAGCTGCAGCGGATTACCCAATGCATCTTCGCCATTGGTGGTTCGCTGAATTTCATCGTAAACCGTGAAGAAGCCCGTGATGTTGGCCCGGAGTCGGCCGTCCGCGAAGTCACCTTTCATACCAATTTCGATCTGATCAGCTTGCTCTGGATCGGCAGGACCGACCGCGGCGATACTAGGTGCTCGCGCATTGTAGTTTCCGCTGCGGAATCCTCTTGTCCAGCTGCCCCAAAACATCAGCTCATCATTGGGACGATATTCGAGCGCCACACGAGGTGACGTATTGCTCCACTCTTCCCCCAGGTCGGTCTTATCAGTTGAGCACCCGCTAAAACCCGGACCACTGCACGGTGTCAGCAGCGTGATATTGAGATCTTTCTCTTCGCGACTGTAACGAATACCCGCGTTCAAGGTGAGCGTGTCGGTAAAGCCCCAGCGAATGTTGCCAAACAGCGCGGTGCTTTTGACATCTTGCGTCCAATCAGACTGAATATAGTTGAAGTCAAAGTGATCTCTGCCGGCGGTCAATCCGGAAAATTCGCGGCGTTCAATCACACCTTGCTCAGCATCCAAATAGAAACCACCAATGATGAAATCTAGGCGATCGCTGATATCAGCCGCATAACGAATTTCCTGAGAGAACTGACTGGCTTCCTCTTCGTTATTAGGAAAGTGAATAAGCAAGAAGGGGGTGCCATCGATATCGCTGCTGGACGAAAACGTGAGGTCACGCCAGCCGGTAACAGACGTCAGTACACCATTACCCACAGACCAGTTCGCTTCCACAACCAGCTGCTCAATTTCAGTATCACTTTTACCCACTAAGTCGTGATTGACCTCAAATTGGTCAGTCGGCGGCGTATAACCATACAACCTGAACATAGTCGATGGCGCCGCACTGGGCTCCACATAAGCCTGCGTCGAACCAGACCCACCATCATCCTCGAAATATTGTCCGTAGACGGTCAGGTCGAAGTTGTCGCTTGGCTGCCACGTTATGGTCGGCTTAATAAAGATGCTGTCTTGCTCGTTCTGCTTCTGGGTCGCAGTTCCCGGCTCAGTTCCCAGGGGGTTATTGGGCGCGGGGATGAAGGTACCGCCATTATTATCTTCAAAATAGCCGTCGAAGCTTCGATACTGTACGGCGACCTTACCGCGCAGCGTGCTTGACATGGCGCCCTCAATCACACCTTCTAACTGAACGAGGGATTGTGAGCCCACGCCTGCTTTCACTCTGCCGCCAAACTCCTCCGACGGCTTTCCCGTGCGCATTTGAATAGCGCCCGCGATGGAGTTACGGCCGAAGAAAATACCCTGCGGACCGCGCAAAACTTCCACCGTTTCATAATCAAACGCGTCTAATTGGCCCGCAATTTGGGTCGCCACTACCATGCCATCGATCATCACATTCACTGTTGGATCGAGGGTTCGGATACTGTTAGCACCCGTTCCAATACCGCGCATCGTGAATGTTGCGAAGCCAGGGAACGTGCTCACGGGCTGGAGTTGTACATTCGGCGCGAGAAAACCAATGTCTGAAATATCAACGACGTTGGCGTCCTCAAGTGACTGGGAAGACAGGGCAGTTAAAGCAACCGCCACATCTTGAGCCGATTCGGCTCTTCGAGAAGCAGTGACAACGACTTCCTCTAAGGCAGCACTACTTGATTGCGCTAGGGCTAGAGGGGCGAGATACCCAGATAGGGCGGGAACGATACATAGTGTTAAACGACTCAGCTTCATGTTGCCTCCGTAAGGGACTGTTTTATTTTTTTGGCTCACTTTTAAACACTTACTCACCCACGATAGCTGAAAAAACCGCACAAAAACACTACGAAAACCGCACCATTAAAAATCTAAAAAATGATATTTATCAGTCTGTTAGCTGATATTCCAACTATATGCTTCTAAAAAACGGCTTTTTAGCAAAAATTGTTCTCTTAGCGTGCTATTGAGCCTTTTTTTATCCCACATTCACCAGCTCTGATATCGCCCTATTCGCCTCATCTATCGCAACATGCGTATAAGCAGAGGCACCCGCATCTGAGTTGGCGATGGCGATGGCGCCAAAAGGTCGACGGGCAATTTCGTGGGGGGCTTTACCAGGCTCCCACTGGGGATCCCATAACTGCATATATTCATAGGCGTATCCATGGGGCCAACGGTTGACCGTAATGGCAAGAATATCCTCTGTCACGTCAAAACCCTCCGGCCCCAGCAAGCCGTGCAGCACGGTGCGGACCTCTCGCTCGAAATCGTCAAAGGTCAGTGCCAACAACTTTTCTCTGGATCCTCGGAGCTGACTTTTCAGATCATGGGCTTCCTCGGGCGGCGAGATAGTGCCCCAAAAAACAAGTGATACCGCGCCCTCAGCTCCTTCAGAGTACTGATAACCCCCAGTATTGATGCCGCGAAACATGAATAACCGAGCATGCAATCGACCCGGGCATGAAATCGCATCAACACCCAATTTTGTTAAGGCGCCACTGTTTCGGATCAGCACATTAGTCAACAACATTGGCGTTTTCACTTGGTATCGCAACGCTTCTTTTTGCGCCTCGCCCAAGGTCGGGCATAAATGAGGAATGATGCTGTGATAACAAGCCAGCACTGCGTGCTGTGACGTAATGCGTAAAAGGCGTCCTTCTTTCACATAATCCACTGTGACGCCGCCGTCAGTATTTTCAATGCCCACTGCTGTGGCATCGAGGCGTAATCTGACAGACGCCGCCTCCTCATCTAGCGCCGCATAATTAAAATTCGCCATCGCGACATTATCGGCATGCGCGTCAGGCGCTACGTGGGGCATAAGGCGCGCTACCATCAGTCTTACAAGACTGGCATTGCCATCTGGCCACATCGCGACTGGGTAGCCAAACGAGTCCTCTTTCCAGCCCTCATCAGAAAAAAGATGTGCGCCCGGGTACCCCTCCCACAACGCCTCGGTCGCTGAAATAGCGCGCATTTCGAGCCCCCACGATCCGTGCTCCTCCTTCGCAAAAAGTTGCACTGCATCGTCTGCCAGCCCACCGTATTGGCGCAAAAAGTCGGGGTAACTCATGCTGCTGAGTAGCGCCTCGATCTCTGCTTCGGTTTTATCTGAAAACAGTACCGGCGCACTTTCGTAAAAACGTTTTAAGGTATTGCGTCCAGACCGAGAAATTGGGATGCGTTCGATCACCTCGGGTGTCAGTTTTCGACTCAGATTACATTGCGGCAACAGAAGATCTTCACCATAGGTTTCTCGATCAAACCACATAGCGGGACTGTTGGGCGCGGAGCGACCGTATTGAAATGTCATTTGATCGCGCATCGCTGCCGTATTGACGCCGTGCTCAGCCATGAAGCGCTTTACGGTATCGCTGAAGCGCCACCACTCTAAATTATGAGTACCCCCCAATGAGAGAACCATTTGGCCACTTTGATGAAATTCGTTTCGTTTCGCATGGCCCCCAAAATCATCGTGATTTTCAAGCAACAAAATGCGCGCATCGGCGCCAAACTGCTGTCGATAATAATGCGCGGCTGCCAGACCCGAGATACCCGCACCGACCACGATTAAGTCATAGTGCTCTTCTAACAAATCAGGATCAGGAAATCGCGCACCGTCCCGCGCGAGGGCGTGGGCAACTTCATAGGCTCCCGCATGAGAACCTCTCAAACCAGTTTTGATAGGGGGATAGTGAAGCGGAAAAGTTTCGCTGTCGGACATCAGGCTACTGTTGGCATCGACGGCAACCAGCCCTGATGCCACTGAGGCGCCCAACGCAACAGCGCTGCCCTGCACAAATTCGCGGCGCGTGATGTCGGCCTTCATGCCGAGCACTTTGTCCGTAAAACGCGTCATCCGATCCTCTTCATGCCATCGCTAAGCAAACGATTTATTCAGCATCGTCACAAACGCTATCGGCATAAGCCGTAATCATCCATTGCTTATCGATTCGATCTGCCAGATACCAACCACAACTCTCCTCGGTCGCTCCGTCGGCATAGAGATCACGCCATCGCGCCATAAAGGTTGCCGTACTCCCATTGATAACCGTAGTGGCTAACTGGATCAGTTCGGCAGATTGCCACCCATCGGCCACCCACTCAGCCATTGGCCCTCTGAGCCACGCATCACGTGCATCACTGCGCACCTCGCCAGCCTCGGTGTGCGTCACAATATGTGGCGCATAATGACGCAGGATTTCATCGATATTATCGGCGGGATTGCCTGACCACAAAACCGCATAGGAAGTGCGATACCACTGTTCAGCATCGTTGTGCGGTTCAGCGTAAATGGCATCAGACAATAACCATGAGGCCATCACTACAATCGCTACCCAACCTGTCCTGCGCGACACACTACCCTCAACTTGCAAGGCTATACGCATACTCTGATCCTCCAAACATTCGGCAAACGCACATCATTTATCGCGTCGACACCCGACGGTGGTTCGATCACGTTATCGGGGCCTGCCGCCACGAAATAAGGCACAGTACAGCGCAAAGCTAGCTGACATTCCCACTGCTAACATAATCACCGATGTGAGTTGCCGATAGGGCTGTTCCACCGACCACAATTGGCCATCCGCCAGCCAAAAGTGGACATACAACGCCCCCATCCAAGGCGCCGCAATCAACAACCACAGCACCAACGACCTCAGCCACTTCACAATTGAACCCCTCCGTAGCGCATCAGAGTATCTCATTTATCCCCTAAGGCCATACGCTCGCTGTGCCACCACGACACCATAACCCCACCCTCGTGGACATAAGATAAAGTATTCGCTGCGGGTACTGATGTGGGAGTGGGCAGTGGGAAAGGCGTCTATTTCGCTCAAAATGGCTTAACGGGTGGCTTTTGTTTGGGTTGTTCGCCATTTTTATCAATAGCTTCATGGTCGCACAGGTCGTCAATCTTGATCTGGCGTCGCCTCAAGTTATCTCGGAAATGATTCAGTACTCGGTACGATGGGCGGTCCCCTTTATCTTTTTAGTCACGGCAACGTCGGCACTCTTTAAGCTTTTCCCCAACGAGGGATCCCGATGGCTGCTGCGAAACAGGCGTTACCTTGGGCTCTCTTTTGCGACGGCCATGGCATGGCAAGGGGCCTTTATTTTTATCGTCTCCTCTGCGCACAGCGAACATTACTATGCCGAAATATATCTACTCCGCGATGAACTAGAGGGTAGCAGCGGCTATTTATTTTTAGGCGCTATGACCATCACGTCATTTGGTTTTTTCCGACGTCACCTGACACCGCATCAGTGGACTTTCCTACACCGCGCGGGGATTTACTTTTTATGGGCCTACCCCTTTAGCGTGTATTGGTGGAATGTTTTTTATTACCAGACGCAACATTGGTGGGATATCAGTTTTTACTGCTTGGGCTTCACCGCATTTGCATTGCGCATTGTTGCCTGGGGTCGCGTGACAGCCTCCCACACTGTCCACTGGTCCCCGCTGCGTGTACTCGGCACCGGGGTAATAATAGGCGCCTTAATATTGGCCGGCTCCGGCCACCTCTGGCAGCCTCTGGTATCCGCTGCACTGCTGCGCTCCGCTTGGTCAAGCGAGCTGGCGTTATGGCTGCCATTTTGGCCTTTCGAACCATTTATACCCTTATGTGTATTAGGCGTGGGGATGTGGTTACGGCGAGGGCTTACATCATCTCCGCGCCATCTGACGCCCGAATTGGCATAGACTCAGAACATGTGATTAGCGTTGGTCGCGGCAAGGGTGTCGGTCTGTCTATCCGCGCTCGGCAACGCGCCACTACCCCATCGATCTTAGCCTCATGGGAGTGGCTTAGGTCGTTACCGACCAACGCGCCATTGTTCGAGGTGACTGTGTCGCGCCGGAAAAGGCAGGCGAAACTGCAAAGATCTACCGTATTTCGCCCGCCTCTTGTGAGCCCGCTAATGCTCGAGCAATAGCCGCGGTCGCAGAGGAAAATGCAGAAGAGGCAGGCGACCGTTTTCAACCGAAGCAGAAGGTCGTCAATGCGACCGCAGCAGACGAATTTGACTGTGCAAAAGCAAAAATTAATCTGCTATCTGACAATTAAGCGCTAGACCCGCCCGGGTAACGCAACCTGACACCTGCAGCGACGGCTGAGCATTAGCTTCGCCATCGCGCTATAGAGCGCGCAGGTACCAAGCGTAATCTACATCAGGCACCTGCGCATGGTAGGCATTACTTTCACCTTGGCGCATAGCCGTGTAAACCGCTGTAAATGCTGAGCCTAAGTAGGTCGACAGCACCTCGCTGTTAGCAAAAAGGGCGATCGCCGCGTCCAGTCGTTTTGGCAGCGTCGTCTCATCAGTCGAGAGATCAGCCTCTCTTGGTATGGGATCACCCGGCAGCAACTGTTGTTCTAGCCCGTAATGTATACCCGCTAAAACCGTCGCAAGTGCTAGATAAGGATTGGCATCAGCACCAGCGACGCGGTGCTCGATGCGGCGATTGTGCTCTGACGATCGAGGAACACGCAGCGCAACCTCCCTGTGATCATAACCCCAACTTCGGCCGGAGGGCGCTAACGCGCCGGCTCTAAATCGGCGGTAAGAATTGGGATGAGGTGCCAGGCACAGCATAGACTCATCCAGCAGCGCACCCAGCCCCGCTACGGCATGGCGCAAGCGAGGCATCAGGCGTGGCGGATCGATCGGGTCTGGGTCGGCAAAGACATTCACCCCATCACGATCATAAATACTGGTGTGGATATGCATGCCACTGCCGGCGATATCGGTAAAGGGCTTGGCCATAAATGTGGCGCCAAAACCGTGCTTTCGGGCAACACCTTTCACGATTCGTCTCAGGAGTAAGGCATGTGTTCCAGCCAGCACAGCATCTTGCTGATGGTGCGTATTAATCTCCCACTGCCCCGGAGAAAATTCGCTGTGAATCGTGGTCAACGGAACGCCTTGTAATTCACTGGCGATCCGAACGTCATTCAAAAACGCATCACAATCAAAGAGGTCATCGGCCATGCAGTACTGAATGCCCTCTTGCTGCATTGCCGTACCGGGAATGTTGCCACGCAATGGCGCGGGCCGATTGTCATCGGTGTTGGCAAGCAAATAAAACTCAAGTTCCGTGGCGACTGTCGCAGACAATCCCGCTTTTTCAAGGCAGGCCAATACCGATTGCAGTGGTTGACGAGCATCAACCCAATCAAGCGCGCCATCATCTTGCGTATACGCTACTACGACTTGCGCTACTGGTGAGTCGTACCAAGGCACCACAGCAAGGGTGCCGGCCACCGGGCGAATAATCTGATCAGGATCTCCCCCCAGTTCTGTCAGCGGAATGTCGTCATACCAATCACCTCTAATACCCAAGAGAGGGGCCGAGCGTGGCGTCAAAAAAGAGCCGTTGAAGAGTCGCTCAAACTCAGATAAATGGATCCGCTTTGCGCGAAGGATGCCGGACAAATCTGGCATTAACAGCTCTAAAACTTGTATCTCTGGATTCGCAGTCAAAAACTGCCGTAGCTCTTCAAGCGTTGCAAAATTCATGTGTGACTACACTTTGATCGCATTACGAAAGAGAAAGTAGGCGCGAATGCGGGGTTTGTCCACCCACGATCAAAAGCAGCCCACGGCAACAAAGCCAATTGGGTACACTATGCTCACGCCCCCACCTTTTTTTCGATGACCTCGGTGGCGCTTGCGGAGCATGAGCAATGTTTGGATTACGCGCAATCAGAGATACCGCAGAGCATGCTGCCTCTTACTATGCAGCCACGGTAAACCAGACCACTGCGTACCCTATGCTGACAGAGCGACTCTCCTGCGACGTCGTCGTCGTCGGGGGTGGCTTTTCTGGGGTCAACACCGCCGTCGAACTCAGTGAACGCGGCCTTGAGGTGGTGCTTGTCGAGGCAAATCGCATTGGCTGGGGTGCCACAGGGCGCAATGGCGGTCAGATCATTGGCGGCATTGGCCACACGCCTGAGCGTTTCAGAAAATCAATCGGTGAGAGCGGCATTAACGCTATTTATCAGATGGGCGTTGAGGCCCGAGACATCATTAAGGATCGCGTCGCCACCTATGACATCGACTGCGATCTAAAATGGGGCTATTGCGACGTCGCCCTCAAGCCAAAGCATATGAAGCAATTCGCGGCGTGGCGAGACTGGGAAAAAACCATTGGTAATCCTCATCCCTATACCCTATTGGATGCGCAAGAATTGAAATCCGTAGTGAACTCTGAGCGCTACTTAGGCGGTCTCTACAACACTGCCAACGGCCATGTCCATCCACTCAACTTATGTATTGGCGAGGCCAAAGCAGCCAGTCATTTAGGTGCACAGATTTTTGAGCAATCCAGAGTCATCAAGCTGATTCATGGCGATCAACCTATCGTTGAAACCGAGCATGGTCGTATACAAGCTAAGCAGGTGGTCCTAGCAGGTAATGCGTATATGGGAGATCTTGTCCCAAAATTGAGTGCGCGTGTCTTACCTTCGGCGAGTTCTGTCATTGCAACGGAGCCTCTCAGTGCTGATGTCGCGAAGACAATACTGCCCGGCGACGTGGCCGTCTGCGATCCGAGAACAGCACTCGATTACTTTCGACTGTCGGCAGATCGACGCCTTCTTTTTGGTGGACTCTCTAATTACACGGGAATGGAGCCTAGTAACCTGATCCCGGTGATGAAAAAAAAGATGTCGGAAATTTTTCCGGAGACCGCGGATGCCGACATCGACTTTGCCTGGAGTGGTTGGATTGGCATTGGTATCAATCGAATGCCACAACTGGGCAGATTGACCACTAATATTCGTTTCCTTCAGGCTTACTCAGGCCACGGTGTCGCGCCAACCCATATGATGGCCAAAATCACTGCCGAGAGCATCACGGGAGTATCGAATCGGTTCGAGACAATGGCCAAAATTTCTCATATGGCTTTTCCTGGTGGTCGACTTTTTAGACGACCAGCGCTAGCAATCGGTATGGCGTACTACAAGGCACTCGACCTACTGTAAGCGCTTTGCTCACTCATCCGAAACCATCATGGTGTAAACCTTTCTGACCTTTTCAATCACTTCGGCAGTGCCCTGCCAACCCTGTGGAAATACCCAGTTGCCGCCTGGCATGTTATTCGCCAGCGTTACAGCCCTCGCTCTCTTGCCAATAAAAGCCGAGCTTTGAAGACGAAGCAGTAGACCCTAGTCACTGATCCTTCAAGATTCGTTTCGCAGCATTATGGCCTGGCGCGCCCGTCACGCCCCCTCCCGGATGCGCGCCAGAGCCACAGAGGTACAGGCCCCCTACGGGCATCGCATACTGTGCCGCCTCGGGATGTGGCCGCATATTAAACAACTGATCAGGCTCTAAGCGGCCATGACAAATATCACCGCGTGTCATTCCCAGTGTTCGCTCAAGGTCTAAGGGAGTGAAACACTCATACCCAACCATAATGTCTCTAAATCGGGGAATAAACCGCTCGACATAGTTCACAATACCATCGACCACATTCGCCTTTTCTTCATCCCATGACCGACCACCACTGAGGCTATAGGGCATGTATTTACAAAGCAGACTCATCACGTGGTGACCCGATTTATCGGTCAAATCTGGATCGAGGACACTCGGAATAATCGCCTCAATCAGAGGGGGGGCCGCAGGTTCACCTCTTTTGGCACTGTAAAAAGCTTGATTTAGATGTTCGGCACCTTCAGTCATCGTAATACTCGCTCGATGATGATCAGCGATCTGACCAGCACTAGGCAACGCCTCAAATTCAGGTAACGCTGACAAGGCAACATTCATACGCAAGGAGGCAGACTCCTGTCTAAAAGCCCGGATATCGCGCGCAAACTCGCTCGGTAAATGCGCATCACCCAATAAATCGAGCAACGTGCGCTTAGGATCAGTATTGGCAGCAATGATGGGCGCAGCAATGAATTCGTCCGTTTCTAACGTCACACCGGTCACTCGCCCACCTGCCACTTCGATACGCCTCACCGCCGCATCAGTCCGAATCTCAACGCCTTTTGCGCGTGCCGACTGGGCCATCGCCCGAGTAATACTGCCCATGCCACCTTTCACAATACCCCAGGCTCCTGCCTGACCATTGATCTCTCCAACCGCGTGATGGAGCATTGCCAAGCTCGCTCCCGGCTGGCTCAACGGCGCATAGTTCGCCGGCATGATATGTGCTGCCACCATCGCTTTGACTTTTGCGCTCTCAAACCAACGATCAATGATGGTTTCTGGTGCGCCGACAAAAAACTGCATTAGGCGCCATCGTGCTTCCGCATCAAGCTTGAAAACATCGACACCCAGCTTCATGACCGAAATCAAATCACTGACACCTTGGTCACCCAGCTTAGGCGGCTCATTCAGCCATTGCTTAGATAATAATGCGCCCACCTGCTCTACTGTCTGTTCAAATGCGCGATAGGCGGCATAGTCCGTGGCAGAGAATTTATTAAATTCGTTTGCGTTGCGCTGGTCATCATCCGTCAGTAATAGGTAATCCCCCGATGAATCGATATAGAGCGCGTTATGTAGAGGAATCGGCTCATAGCCGTAATGCGCTAGATTCAGATCTTTAATCACCTCAGGGCGCAGCAGACTCACGACATAAGAAAAAGTCGAATTTCGATAGCCAGGGTGAAATTCTGCAGTCACTGCAGCACCCCCTACGACCGCTCGCCGTTCAAGTACGCAGACACGAAGCCCCCCCAAAGCCAAGTAATTAGCCGTGGTCAGTCCATTGTGGCCAGCACCGATAATGATCGCGTCATATTCACTCATTACCTATCCCATCGTGTCAGCGTAAACGAAGCCTAAACGCACCTAGGCTCACTGCTCACAAATGAATCGTGACCGTCGGGACCTGTGAGGCGCGCAACAAATCATTAGTCCGACTCCCGAGAATCAGGCTGCGCAATGGTGATCGACTGTAGGCCCCCATCACCAGCAGATCTGCCTGCCGCTCACCGATCGCACGGGTAATCTCTTGTTCCGGATCTCCGGGTAAATACGCCGTTTCAACGGTAAAGCCAGCCGTATTTAACGTATTCCGAGCCCACTGCAGATGCTTATCGGCATCCGTAGCGAGTTTACCAGACATGATCACGTGTACCGGAATATCATTGAGAGCCGGATTTTGCGCGATCAGCTCGACACATCGCCGCGTCATGCGTTTACCATCATAGGCAATCAGCGCACTGCGAGGTTCTACAAATTCACCTGCCACCGTGAGTATGGGACGCCGCACTTGTCTGCTGATCATCTCTACATGCCGTCCAAGATCTCGGCGTGTGCGCTCTGCTGATTCGCCGCGTCGACCCAACACATATAACGCGACATCCTGCTGCTGTTCTTCAAGCGTACCCAATAATTGGCCATACCGCTGCCGGGTATCCACTGAGATCGCTTCATTCGCCTCACATCGCTGTCTCAGACCATTGAGAAATACGCGACCGCGTTCGCGTACCTGACGCGTACGCGTACCCTCTTCTTCAGTTAGCTGATTGAGTAAGTTCTCTTGTGCATCAACACCAATGGCACCACTGTGATCAGTGCTGACCGATATTTCTTGATGTCGATCAATGATATGTAACAGCTCGAGTGGCAATGTGAGCTTTCGCGCTGCCCAAGCGGCATAGTCCGCTACGTAGTCGGCGTATGGCGACTGATCAACACAGGCGAGAATCTTTCGTTGCTTCAGCATCACAGTATCTCAGTGGGGCAGCAGCAAGTCTGCTGGCTCGTCTTTATCATGCAGTGCAAATCGATCCACCATCGTCGCGCTGGCTTCATTGAGTCCGAGCACCTCGACCTCAGTACCTTCGCGCCGAAACTTCATCACCACTTTATCGAGTGCACTCACCGCAGTGATATCCCAGAAATGCGCGCGAGAGACATCAATGCGCACGGCTTCAATCACTTCTTGAAAATCAAAAGACTGGACAAATCGATCGGCGCTGGCAAAAAAGACCTGCCCTAAGATAGTGTAATTCCGTGTTCGACCCTCGTCTTCAGAGCGAGAACTGATCGACAAAATACGACCCACTTTATGCGCGAAGAAGAAGCCTGATAGCAAGACACCCGACAGCACGCCCTGCGCTAAGTCATGGGTCGACACCGTCACCATCACCGTGACGATCATCACCATACTGGAACTGGCTGGGTGGCTTCGCAAGTTTCGAATGGAGTCCCAATTAAAGGTGCCCACTGACACCATAATCATGACAGCCACCAGTGCTGCCATGGGAATACGACTGACCCAATCACCTAAAAACATCAGGAGTGCCAGGAGGAAAATACCGGCACTGAGTGTCGACAGTCGACCGCGGCCTCCCGATTTAATATTGATCACCGATTGGCCAATCATTGCGCAACCTGCCATTCCCCCCATAAAACCCGAGGCAATGTTGGCAACGCCCTGGCCCACACATTCACGGCTCTTGTCACTGTTGGTATCGGTCAAATCATCGACGATGGTGGCCGTCATAAGCGATTCCAACAGCCCAACGACCATCAGCGTTAGGCTATAAGGAAAAATAACACTGAGTGTCTCTAGCGTCAGTGGAAGATTAGGCACCAATAGCACTGGAGGGGTGGTGGGCAGGTCGCCCATGTCACCGACCGTTCGCACATCGATACCCACTGTCACAGAAATGACCGTCAGTACAATGATCGCGATGAGTGGCGACGGTACGGCTTTCGTCAAGAGCGGTAGCCCATAGATAATGCCGAGTCCAGCCGCCGTCATGACATAAACTGGCCAAGGTACGTCAATCAACTCGGGAAGCTGAGCCATGAAAATAAGAATCGCTAGGGCGTTTACAAAACCCGTCACTACCGACCGCGATACAAACCGCATCAGCTCTCCCAGCCGGATCCATCCCGCGATAATTTGTAATACGCCGGTGAGCACTGTGGCGGCAAAGAGATACTCCAGTCCATGATCCTTGACCAAGGTCACCATGAGGAGCGCCATCGCACCGGTTGCAGCTGAGATCATCCCCGGGCGGCCACCAGTGAAGGCAATGACGACCGCAATGCAAAAAGAGGCATACAGCCCGACTTTTGGGTCGACACCCGCAATAATAGAAAAAGCGATGGCCTCGGGAATCAATGCTAGCGCGACAACTAAGCCCGCCAACAAATCGCTGCGGATATTAGAGAACCATTCTTGGCGAATTGTATTCATTAAATGTTGGAGCTCCGGCTGAGGCGAGAGTACGGAATGCCCTCGGATACGGCGATTGGGTTTGAATGGATCGCTTAGGGTATGCGATACGGCGCTACCACTACCAGCGGATATCAGGCCAACTCTGACCACCTATTGGGAGTCATGACCTGCTCGTGGCCGGCCTACGGGGGGACGATTTACTCAGGCAATGAAGCGTGTACAGTGTGCAATGACCACCACAGCAAGAGTGTTCTCGATGACGCCGGTCTATCATTGCCATTGCCCCTGCGATACGAATCAGTTTGATATCTCTGGTGCGCCCATGACGCGCTTTTTTTGTCACTGCACAATTTGCCAAGAAAAATATCAAGCGCCCTATGCAGACGTCGTTTTATTTCCATTAGGGGGGTTGGCCTTACCCGAAAGCCATTCGATTCGCTTTGGCCGATACAAGCGTTTTGGCGCTATTGACCGAGGGATGTGCTCGCAGTGCAATCAACCGGTCATGGCCAAAGCAGGAGAAGGCGGCAAGGGACTCGCCTTTATCGCGGCTCACAACATTACCAATGCAGAGTCGTTACCGGCCGCGAGCATGCATGTCTTTTATGGAACGCGCGTGGCGGATGCGCAGGATGCACTTCCCAAATACCATCACTACTTTTCGAGCCAATTTGCCTTTCTTAAATTACTGCTCACTCGTCGCCGCACGTAACGCCAATACATTCGATACCACTTGACAGGGGCGCCTGGCGATTACCGTGAATCTGCGTTTGGCCAGGCATCTCTTCGGGCACTCCCCGCACAGAAATCACCGATAAAAAAATAGACGGCTGGCACTAACTGTTATAAAAAGCGATCCCAATAAGCAGACCCTCTTTATTAACTGCGCAACAGCGCCCTCCGAGACATCATCATGACCGATCACACCTCACAAGACTTTGGCTTCGGCACCCAAATCCGAAAGTCACCTTTTTTCGATGCGACGGTTCGCTGGGGAGCAGTCGACTTCTCCGTTTATAACCACATGTACATTCCCCGATCATTCGGCAATCCCGAAGAAAACTTCTGGAATCTGGTCAATCACGCCATTTTATGCGACGTGGCGGTGGAGCGGCAGGTCGAAATATCGGGGCCTGATGCGGCACGATTTACGCAATTACTCACGCCGCGCAATCTGTCCCAATGTGCTGTCGGACAGTGCAAATATGTGCTGATCACCAATGCTGACGGTGGCATCCTCAATGACCCGGTTCTGTTGCGCTTAGAAGAGAATCGGTTCTGGTTGTCCCTCGCCGATAGCGACATTTTATTATGGGCGCAGGGCGTTGCCAGTCATGCAGGTCTCGATGTTTCGATCCGCGAACCCGATGTCTCACCACTACAATTACAGGGACCCCGATCTGGCGACATCATGGCAGCGTTGTTCGGCGAATCCATCAGGGAACTCAAATATTACTGGCTCAATCAGTTCGAGCTCGATGGTATTCCGCTGATTATTTCTCGCACGGGCTGGTCCAGTGAGCTGGGTTACGAAATCTATCTCTGTGACAGCCAGCAAGGTTCTGCGCTGTGGGAAAAGATCATGGCGGCCGGCGAACCACTAGGGTTACGACCCGGTCATACCTCAACGATTAGACGGATTGAAGGAGGCATGCTGTCCTATCACGCCGATATGACGGCAGAAAATAACCCCTTTGAACTGGGTCTCGATCGATTGGTTGACCTCGATATGGAGGCCGACTTTATCGGTAAAGCTGCGCTACGCAGCATTCAACAAGCAGGCGTTAAACGGCGACAAGTCGGGCTGATTGTAAAGGGGGCACCGTTACCGGGACCAAATACTGCCTATTGGCCACTGCGGGCAAAAGGTCAGGTTGTTGGCAAGGTCACTTCAGCGGTCTACTCGCCCCGGCTCGAGCAAAATATTGCACTGGCGATGGTGGAGACCGACTGCAGTGCCGTAGGGACCCAGCTTGAGGTTGAACTGCCCAATGAGATCCGCGATGCCACGGTGGTCGATAAACCCTTCTTCGATCCCAAAAAGGCGATCGCAGCATCGGCAAAACCCGACTGATTATCGGGCGATAACGGACACCCCGTTCCCGCTTTCACTGGTCTTTAATGCGACCGCAGCCTCGGTGCTGTGAGAACGGCACCATCGCTCAATAGCAGGATGCGGCAGTGATGCGCATCAACAGGGTTGTAATCTTCGCCGCAGCTCGGTTTTAAGGATTTTTCCCGTAGAAGTCTGAGGGAGCGCGCCAAAGATGAGGCGCTTGGGACGCTTGAACCCTGCTAAATGGGATCGTGCGTGAGCGATTAGGTCAGCCTCGGTGACCTGTGCGCCGTCCACTAACTCAACAAAGGCGCAGGGCACCTCGCCCCATTTCTCATCCGGCATGGCCACGACCGCGACACACTCTACTGCTGGATGAGAATAAAGGGCATTTTCGACTTCGATCGATGAGATATTCTCTCCGCCCGAAATAATGATGTCTTTCGAGCGATCTTTGATTTCAATATAGCCATCAGGGTGCTGAACAGCGAGATCTCCAGACCAAAACCAGCCCCCACGAAAAGCCTCTGCGGTGGCGTCAGGCTGCTTCAGATAACCTTTCATGACAATATTGCCTCGAAAAACGACTTCACCCTGCGTTTCACCATCCCACGGTACCCGTTCTTGGGAATCTGGATCCAGCACAACAACCTCTTCCTGTAACTCATAGGCCACGCCTTGGCGTGCCTTTTGCCGCGCCTGCTCCGCCATCGGCAAGCTCGCCCACGTCGCTTTCTCGGCACACACCACCGCAGGGCCATAAACCTCTGTTAAGCCATAAACGTGCGTGATGCTGATACCCATCTCTTCCATGGCGGTAATCACCTGGGGAGGCGGTGGCGCGGCCGCCGTCATCATGCGGATTTTTTGTGTAAAGGCGCGGTGATCACAGGAGTCGGCATTCGCGATCATCGACATAATGATCGGCGCGCCACAGAGATGGCTCACCTCATGCGCTGCAAAGGCATCATAAATCGCTGCCGCGCTCGGACTACGCAGAAAAATATGGGTCCCAGCGAGCAGCGTAATGGTCCAAGGAAAACACCAGCCGTTGCAATGAAAAAGCGGCAAGGTCCATAAATAGCGCGGATGGTGCGGCATCTCCCAAGTAATGGCGTTATTCACCGCATTGCTCCAAGCGCCTCGATGCGAGTACACCACTCCCTTTGGCTGTCCTGTTGTGCCCGAGGTGTAGTTCAGTGATAGCGCATTCCACTCATCGTCGGGCAAGGCGTAGGAAAAATCAGGGGCGCCCTCGGCAATGAGTGCTTCGTAGGTGAGCGCACCGATGCGTGTGCCGCCGGGCCCCTCGGTATCTTCAATATCAATGATCAGCAGCGCTCTCTCGCTGAGTTCAACAGCTTCTCTGGCGATGGCAGAAAACTCGGTATCGACCAATAAAACAGTGGCTTCTCCGTGGCGCAAAATGTAACCCAGCGTCGCAGCGTCCAGGCGCACATTATTGGCATTGAGGACGGCACCGAGCATGGGAATCGCCAGCGCACACTCGAGCGCCTCTGGGATATTGGGGGCGATCAACGCGACCGTGTCACCCTTGGTTACCCCACGCTGTGATAACGCGGCGGCTAACCGCCTACAGCGCTCTGCCACTTCGCCCCAGTTTCGTCGTGTCCGACCATACACGACGGCCGGCAACTCCGGATGCACCCGCTCAGTTCTCGCCAAAGCGGAGAGCGGTGTCAGTGGCGAAAAATTAGCGGGGGTTTTATCGAGCTCAGCTCCGTCGTACAGGCTCAAGGTGTCTCCTTATCCGCCCTTGTAGGGGTATTTCAATCGCGTCGTGCGAGCATGATCCTAACGGCAAAAGCGCTCTCGAAGAAGCGCCTATTGAGACGCCTTGGGTCGTTTATCAGCGATTCAGTCGCTCCAGTCGAAACGTTGTTTAGGCCGCAAACGCTTTGGCGCAGGCGGGTCTTGCCAATAAGCGAGCGGCATAAGCGCTGAGCAATGGAAATGCATCCTCAGTAATAATACCCAGGCGCTGAGACATAATGCAGGCATGGCCCAGCATCGTATCAGCAGCAGAAAAATCACCGACCAAATAGTCTTTTCCCACCATGGCTGCTTCAACCGGTAACCACGACTTGGCTAACAGCCTCTCAGCCTGCCCGCGCACTGTTTCATCCTGGCGGTCCGGGGGTAGTAGCAAGGTATGTACGATGATGGTGTTGATCGGTGGCATCACCATCCCCTCGCAGTAATGAAACCATTGCAGATACTCGGGAAAACGAGGATCTTCAGGCGCCGGTTTAAGGCCCCCATTTTTATGTCGCTCTAGGATGTATTCAGCGATGGCACCCGATTCGTAAATCGAAATGTCATCATCCTCCAATACGGGAATCCGACCCAGCGGGTGACGCGCTCTATGCTCGTCCGATTTTAGGTCTTTGGGACTGAAATCCATGCGATTTAACTGGTAGGTCAAACCCAGTTCCTCCAGTAACCAAAGGGTCCGGCTCGCTCTGCTGTTGGGTGCAAAATGTAGGGTCAACATGGATCACTCTCCCAGTCGTTAAAAGGATGTAATAGCACTTATAATATAATGGCACTTGCTATGACAAAAATACACTGTGTTCCGCTTTACGTCGAGCAAACTAGCCCCCATCGATCGATTCTACAAAAGGTAGCGATGCTGATGCACGCTCGTCACGCTCGATCAGACGAACCCCCAAACCAATCAAGCGTACGGGTCTCTTTTGGCGCTCCCAGCCTTCCAACAGCAACTGTTGATAGTCTGATTCGACCGCCTTAGTCCCCACTCGCTCGACCGTTGTCGTCGTAAAGTCATTGAACTTCAATTTTACGAATGCCTTGTCAATCAGGTCCCAGGCTTTGGCCGATTCAATTCGCTCCATCAAGCTGGCATACAGCTGTTCGATAATGGGAGCCCACTCTTGAGGGCCGACAACGTCTTCGGCGAAGGTCCGCTCGACGCTGACTGACTTTCTGACCCGACTGGGTTGCACGGGACGCTCGTCGCGACCCCGCGCTCGTTCATGCAGGACCACGCCGAACTTGCCAAAACGACGGCGTAGATCATGTAAATTCCAGCCTCGGATATCAGCACAGGTGCGCAGCCCGTAACGATGCATCTTTTCCGCCGTCACTGCCCCTACCCCCGGTATCCGCTTTACAGGTAATGCTGCCACGAAGCGATCCACCTCATGAGGAGGCACCACCGTTAAGCCGTCCGGCTTTTTCCAGTCGGATGCCACTTTGGCGATAAATTTATTGACCGATACCCCCGCCGACACCGTGATGGATAGCTCGGTAAAGACGCGCTCGCGAATCGTCTTAGCGATCTGGGTTGCAGTGAGCTGAGGATGGGTGATTTCA
Source organism: Luminiphilus sp. (assembly GCA_028117185.1). Next base: position 25,678 of record JAOHHD010000011.1, on the reverse strand, counting down.
GTGACATCTAGGTAGGCTTCATCCAAAGACAGTGGCTCAATGACGTCAGTGAATTCAGCAAATACACTGCGCATGACTTTTGATGCTTCTCGATATTTATGCATCTGTGGCGGCACCACCACTAAATGAGGGCAAAGTCGCATCGCTCTGGCCGTCGGCATCGCCGAACGAATGCCATAGGCACGAGCATCATAATTACAAGTGGTTAAAACCCCTCGGCGCTCTGCACTGCCGCCCACCGCCATCGGAATATGACGAAGCTCTGGCCGATCACGCATTTCTATCGCGGCATAAAAGCAGTCAGCATCAATGTGGATGATTTTGCGTTGCATGGTCGCAGAGTACACCTAAAGGCGCGCTCTTTACCTGCCTCTTGAATTGCCGCAGGCTATGCAGGTGATCGCTTATAGAGACCAACAATGACCCGTAACGCGCTCGAGGCAGACCAATCCAGTGCCAATCTCCTCACCGACTCACAGGTGATTGAGCGGATTTTTCAACATATCGATAATGGCACGACCGACGTAGGCGATAGCGTATGGCGAGAGCCCGTTGAGCATTATTTTGATCAAGCGCGCTTCGATGCAGAGTGTGCGCTGATACGGAGACTGCCCTCGGCGTTTTGCCCCTCTTCGGCACTCCCTGAGGCGGGGAGTTACATTGCAAGGAAAGCTGCAGGAAGACCGCTTTTAGTGGTGCGCGGAATGGATGGGCAGGTTCGCGCATTTATCAATGCCTGCCGCCATCGCGGCATGCAGGTCGCGGCGGGTAACGGCTGTACGCGAGCCTTTTCCTGTCCTTATCATGCCTGGACCTATGGCCTTGATGGACGACTCAAAGGCATTCCCGGGCAATCTGGATTCCCCGATCTGGATAGAGATCAGCACGGATTAATCGCCGTTTCGGCTTTCGAGGCGGGAGGCATTGTGTATGTTCAGCAAGAGGGTGGCCTAGCCACTACACCACCTCCCCATACCCTTGATTATTTTTCGGTTGATCAACGCATTTTTGATCAGCGGGAGCTGACTGACTCTGCGAACTGGAAGCTGCTATATGAGACCCTGATGGAGGGTTATCACATTAAATCGCTCCATCACGAATCGTTTTATCCCTACGGTTTCGATAACTTAAACGTTGTGGAAACGTTCGGCCCGCATTCTCGTGTCATCTATCCTTTTCAACGCATCGAAGAACTGCGATCAACAGATCCACAACATCGCAAACTCAATGGCGCGGTCACTGCTGTGTACATGCTATTTCCCAACGCCAGTATTTCTGTCTTATCGAAACACACCAATCTGGTCATTTTGGAACCGATATCACCCACTCAATCTCAGTGGATCATCTATAGCTTGATTAATGAATCGGATAGCGGCCTTCCTATTTCAATCGAAGATGCGCAGCGCGACGCTAAATTTGTCAATGATTCAGGGCAAGAAGAGGATCGGGCTGCTGCAGCCGCCATTCAGGAAACCTTGGCCAGTGGCGCTAACAGCCACCTCACGTTTGGTCACTTTGAAAAAGCGATCGTACATTTTCACCAGCAGTTGGCGCAGGCACTCGATCAGGCTTAAGCAGGCACCAATCGCTGTCTATTATTGTTGAACATTAGGGGACCCTGATGAGCCGTTTGGCCGCACCAGATCAAAACACACTTAAACAGTGCGAGGCTGCACTCGTGCAAGCACAAACCACCATGGGCTATTTACCCAATGATGTGCTGAGTCTATGCCACTGGCCTGAATTATTACAAAGCTTGGGCGGCTTGGTTCATACCATATTGCAATCAGGGCAGGTGGATCCAACGCTCAAGCGATTGATAGGGGTGATCAGTAGCCATACTCAAGGCTGCACTTATTGCACTGCGCATGCGGGCTATGGCGCTAATCAACTGGGGGTAGAGGCCGAGAAAATCGCCGCCGTATTCGAGTTTGACACCTCACCACTATTCACCGCAGCCGAACGAGCGGCGCTGCGTGTCGCGTGGCATGGCGCGCTGCAACCCAGCGCGGTGACCGACGCCGATATCGCGGCCTTAACCCCTCATTTTTCCCAGCGAGAAATCGTAGAGATTGTTGCGGTTTTATCGCTGTATGGTTTTCTCAATCGCTGGAACGGCACACTGAATACGGAGCTAGAGGCAGCGCCCGCCGACTTTGCAGAATCGCTCGCCGCATTGACACCGCTGCGCCAGGACTGAGTCCCGCCGAGATAGCCCATCAGCTATTCGGCAACTGCACCTTATCAAAATGCGCCTCGAGCAGATCGCTCCCCAAGGTTGAACCATCATTGTTACCCAGCTTAATCGCCGGCCACGCGCCCGAGGCAAAGACAAACAATACCCAGGCTCCCTCCGGTCCGGCGACTAACGGGCCGTAGCCTCGGTTGGCTAATCCAATGCGAATGTCTCCCGCAGCATGCCACGTTGCACCAACACGTTGCGACCCTTCTAAAATAATCTCGGTGTAATCGCAATCATGGGTGTGCGCCTCAATGGTGCAACCCGGTGGGTAATATACTTTGAATACGGTCGGGGCGGCCGGGCTTGTCGGATCTCCTACGCGATACATGGAGGACACCACACCCGTGGGTAACTCCACTTTATCAAGGTCTTCCCACGACAACGCGTAATGACCTTTTTTTTCGAGTATCTGTTTCACCTCTTGGTCTGTTTTTTGCGACACGCTGGTTTTCCTCTTTTATAGTATTTGTCTTCACAGCGGATACCGGCCATGACCTCAGCGCGCTGTGATCGATGTCAGAGGCAGATTGCTATGCGCTGTATGTTGCCTCTTGTATGGCCATTTTTTTCATCGCAAGCAGCCCTCGCCAGACTAACAATGCGGCCAGCGGTAGAAAAATAGCCGCAATCAGCGCTAACGACTTACCCACCGCAAGATCACTTTGAAAGACGTAATCACTTACCAACGCCACGCTCGAGGGCCCCAATGCTAAACCAATCAGATTGGTTGCCAACACGTAACACCCGGCCATCAGTCCACGCAGCTCGTTGGGCGATGCATTTTGGAGTCCCGTGGCAAACAGTGCCAAAGGAAAGGTGACCCAATAGCTCGCTAAGGCAATCAAAATCAGTGCTGAGGTCAGAGATGTTGCTAAGCCTGCCCCGATGACGAACGGAATGAGCACAAGAATACTAATGAAAATAACGACTAATGGCGCCCGTTCAGCGTTCACTCGAGTAGATATCCAGCGCGCAAAAATCGGCCCACTCAAGACGCCAGCGGAACCGGCAATCAGGGCAATGGCGCCGTAGTAGCGCCCCGCTTGAACAATATCGAGCTCATGTACCCGCACCAATAGACTGGGAATCCAGGCCTGAAGGGCGTAAAGCACCAACACAATAAACGGCGAACCCAACAAATACGCGCCAAAAAGTTGCCTACGTGGCCAGACATATTGACCTACTTTCTTCCAGGTCATCGCCTCGGCGTCGTCAGTGAGTCGCTCCTGTCTCATTGGTTCTCTTAAAAGCGGCAAAAGCAGTGCAATCACTACTCCAGGCAGTGCTACGAGCATGAAGGTCAGCTGCCATGGCGCAATCACCCCCACTACGGGCACTTTGATTTCCCCCAACTCGCTCGCCCAGCCAATCACCTCAGCCCCCAATAAAAGCGACAAACCGGCACCGAGATAGGGGCCCATCAGAAAAATACTGACGGGCAATGCGCGCTTTTCCGGCGGGAAATAATCGGCCAATAGCGACCAAGAGGCGGGCGTAACACTGGCCTCACCGCCGCCAATGCCCATGCGAGCGACGCCAAGCTGCCAGAAGCTATTTGCCGTGCCACATAGCATACAACTCGCGGTCCAGATAAGGATGCCCACAATCAGCACACGAATACGGTTGGCGCGATCAACAATTCTGCCAACTGGGATACTCAACAGCACATAAGGCAGTGCGAAAGCCAGCCCTTGAAGAAAACTGACCTGTGAATCTGACAATCCAAAATCAGCGCGAATCGGATCCACTAGGAGGTTCACGATTTGTCGATCGACAAAAGAAAACGTATAGGTGGCCGTTAACAACGCCAGCGCCCACCACGCATGCCGCGCTGATGGTTTATGCATTGATGAGGTCATACCGCATCCTTCACTCGATATTGGAATAACTCATGCTTTTGATCATCTCGATCGTAGAATAAAAAGGGGGCTTACGCCCCCTTTTAATGATTGGTCGCTTGTGCGAGCAATCAGTACTGATAAGCAACCCGTAAACCATAAGTCCGTGGCGCGCCACCCCAGCGTGCCGAGTCGAGCGTACCCACATCAGCGGCATAATCAAAATATTCCTCATCGGTCAGATTTTTGCCATAAATCGACACTCGGATTTTTTGACTCGGCGACGTATAGGTCAGGCTCGCGTCGAGCAGACCAAAAGACTCTTGCTGCAACCACGGCTTGTTGTAGAGATCGGTCATATACTCGTCCCGCCAGGAGTAAGCCACTCGTGTCAGGAGCGCGCCACCTCCCATCATGCCCATTTCATACGAACCGGCGACGCTGTAACTTAATTCTGCAACCTTTTGAAAATCCCAGGTGCTGGCGAGCGCGTTATCTTTTGAATCCACTACGCCATCGGCATTTGCATCAAAGTACTTGATATTGGTGAATTCAGGATCCACTGTTCCAATAGATGCTTCTAGCCGCAAGCCATCAACCGGCTGCAATTGCACTTCCGCCTCGAAACCACTGATCTCAGCCTCACCCGCATTGAAGTTAATCAGGCTGGCACCACAGTCATCGCAGGGATTGTTAACAAACAGGATCAAGTCTTCGTAGTCAGCCTGAAAATAGGCGATATTAAAGATGCCGCGACCATCGAAAAAGCTGGTTTTAAATCCGACTTCCAAAGAGTCTACAGACTCAGGGTTGGTAGGCCCAACAGCGTCAAGTGTTGCCGCTCTGGCATTGAATACCCCACTCGCAAACCCTCGAGTCCAACTCGCGTAAGCCATCATGTCGTCAGTAAACTGATACTGCGCCGACACTTTTGGTGAGAAGTTAGACCAGTCTTTTTCGTTCGAAGCATTATTAGTGCACGAAGAAAAGTCCAGCTCACAGGACCCCAAGATACCAATATCAATACTCTTTTCTTCCTTCGTCCATCTGCCGCCTGCGGTTACCGACAGGGCATCTGTGACGTTAAAATTGATCTCGCCGAATACGCCGAAAGTGTCGTGTTCGGTTTCTGAATAAGTTGCCGCGTTCAGTGAGACAAAAAAGTTTCTTCGCTCACCAATGGAATACTCTTGCTGAAATTGATTGACGCCGACAACAAAGTTGAAGCGATCAGAGAAAGTCGAAGAATATCGCACCTCAATACTGGTCTGATCTTGCTCTTCTTTGTTGTCATTGAAGTGGAAAATGGTGAACGGCGTACCATCAAAGTCGGTGCTTGAGTTGTATTCGACATCGCGATAACCGGCAATAGTGGTCACAATACCGTGTCCGAGATCCCAGGTGGCGTCTAAGACTATAGAGCTGGTTTCGAGCTCGGTGTAGCCAATCAGATCATGATTGATCTCATATTTATCGTTTGGTGGCGTATAACCCCAGCGGTTCTGAGCGAGAAACTGGCTGCCCTCTCCGCAAACAACATTACGGTTATCGACGCCGGGGACAGGCACACAATTGTGCGCAACATTTTGAGAATTAGCACTTCCCGCATCGTTTTTTAAGAATTCCGCGATCACAGTGGCTTCAAAATTATCGGAGAACTCAAAGCGAACCATGGGCCTGACAATCGTCAGGTCCATCCCGACCTTATCGCCAGTATCGGTATCTGGCATACCATCGGGATAAATACTGAGGTCGATGCTACCGCCGTTGTTATCGTCGAAATAGCCGTCTCGATCCATCTTAACAAAGGCGATCTTTCCGAAAACATTTTTTCCGAGGGGTCCTTCGACACTGGCGTTAAATTCAGTCGCGCCATAATTACCCACTGCCACCTCAGCGTTGAAACCAAACTCGTCGCCAGGCCTCTTCGATTTCACCAGCACCGCGCCACCGGTGACGTTTCTGCCCAGTAGCGTCCCTTGCGGACCGCGCAGCACTTCCACCGCCTCTAAGTCAAAGGTACTTGCTAGCGCACCAGGGTTGTAGCCCAGGTAAATTCCATCAACAAAAATACCCACCTTAGGATCGTTTGTTCGAGTGGAGCCATTTACACCCATGCCACGAATAAAGAAATTGGGATAACTCGCGTAAGTACCCACATTATTGAGCTCAGCATTGGCCACCATTTTACCAATGTCGACCAAGTCGACGGTGAATGAGTTTTTTAACGCATCTTCGTTAAACGTGACCACTGACCCTGGCAGATCTTGTGTCGAGATGCCGGCTGCTTGTTTACTGGAGATAACGATCACTTCCTCGATAGTCTGCGCCCACGCTTTCGGGCCGAAAAAAGCAACAAAAGTGGCCAACATCAATGTGAGGGGCAATTTAAGCTCGTAATGTATTTTCACTTTGTAACTCCTTTTCATGACTGCGCCCAATGCCACTTTATTGATGGGGGCTTTAAGCGGCGCGCTTATGATTCTTACTTGTTTGGCGCAAGTATCTAAGACCTTGAATGACATTTAAATAAATTGCAATCGGATTTTTTTTAACGATCTTAAAATTCAGATTTTGTTGCACAATCTAGGCTAATTTTCCGTTTAAAGCGCTGGCAGAGGCGTCTATCCGCCCCTACCTCACGCCGCATAGAACAATCAGGCCAGATCGCGCGCGACAGTAGCCTGATGGCCCACTTTGCTAGAGAGACTGTCTTTAACGCGTAAAAAATCATTTCAGTTGATGCGATATCGAAAGATAGGTGCGCCTGTAAGCAGTCAGCGCGCTACAGCGCCACCGCTAACCAGCAAAACTATTAGGGTCCGATCATTTTAAATTGCGCTGATTCATCTGTTATGGGACACACGATGCGTTGACTATGCATCTCACACGCTTACGCTTGCAGCGATGATGCGCACGTCACTCAGAGCGACGCAATGTGTCTCAGATGGCATGTGCGGCAGTGCCGCAAAGCTGCCGACTCACTGGAAACTCCCAGCAGCCTTAATCGCGCCGCTTCCAAGCCAGTAGGCACAACTGATGAAGCGCGATAGTCGCCGCCGCTAGGGAGGTGATGTCTCCCACATCATAAGCTGGAGCGACTTCGACAACATCCATACCCACTAACTGAATACCTCTTAAGTGCTGCAGAATTTGCAGCGCCTGATGCGTTGACAGCCCACCCACCACAGGGGTTCCCGTGCCCGGCGCAAAACTGGGATCAAGGCAATCGATATCAAAAGTAAGGTAACAAGGACGATCCCCTACGATCTTTTTAACTTGCGCCGCCAACTCGGCGGGTTGTAAGTCGTGCACCGCCGGCGCGTCAAAAATATGAAACCCATGGTCCTGATCATTATGCGTACGTAATCCGATCTGTGCTGAATGGGCGGGAGACACAAGCCCTTGCTGCGCGGCGTGATAGAACATGGTGCCATGATCTATGCGCTCAGACTCTTCAGCCCAGGTATCTGAATGCGCGTCAAAATGGATCAGCGCTAGTTCGCCATATTTTTCCGCATGAGCGCGTAGCAGTGGATACGACACAAAGTGATCCCCACCCAGCGACAGTAATGCGGTGTCGGTCGCGAGAATATCGCGCGCGCATTCGTAGATTTCTTGCGGCGCGGCAGCAGGATTACCGGCATCAAAAAAACAGTCTCCGTAATCCACCACCGCCAAATCATCAAGCGGGTTAAAGCCCCAGCCCATCACTTTTTCTTCCCATGCAAGACACGCGGACGCCTCACGTACAGAGCGCGGTCCAAAACGAGTACCCGGTCGAGCGGTCGTCGCTAAGTCAAATGGAATGCCCATGACAGCCACATCAACATCGCTTAACGCTCTGGAATAACGGCGCCGCATAAAGCTCAGCATGCCGCCGTAGGTTGGCTCTTGAGTAATCCCGTAAAGACTATCGCGGGTTAATGCGTGATCCGTTGGTGACGTCATTTTATCTATCGATCCCTTGGAAGTTGTCACGCTAGATTGTGCTACGTCGCCACTATTGGCACCAGTTTTATTCGACGCTGATTCGGCACAAACTAATCGACCGAATTCACGCAGGCAATGCGCTCGAGTGCTTCGACGCTGCCGGCAGAGCTTGACGATTAGCCAAGCGGGACCGCCGATACCGGTGGCGTTTTCTCAGTCGTCACTTCTGCGTGTGCAACGCCAGCAGACGCTGGGTCATCAGCCAACCCCCCCCCTTAAAAATATCGGTGAGCGAGCTGCCCGAGAGTGAGCGAGATGACGCCGAGGTCACCTATAAATCATGGCAGGAAGATGCTAATTTAACGCCGATAAACGCCCTGTTTTAAACGCCTAATATGGTTAATCGAGTGATCCCCACTATCAATATCGCGGCGCTATTCGACGCTGAAAGCCCCTCGAGCCCTGCGCACGCAGCAACCGATCTCGCGCTGTTTGAGGCGGCTACGACGCTTGGTTTTATGACCATTAGCGGCTTACCTCACAAGGCCGACATTGGCGCCTCGGCTAAGCGAACCCTCACCAAGCTATTCAGCCTGCCTGCCGATGCGCAACGCAGACTCTGGAAGCGGAATTTTGAACCTGATAATCCCAACCTCTATCGCGGTTGGTTCCCATTACAGTCAGGACCCACTCTCAGCCGCGAGGGCTTCGAGATTGGCCCCGACATAGTCCGAGCTCTGCCAAATCCACAGGCAGATGTCTTACTAGAGCCCACTCCGCTGCCAGACGAAGCTGCTTTACCGCAATTCCGCGCAGTAGCAGGTCGCTATTACTCAGTAATGGAGATAATCGGGGCAGCGTTGTTGGCGTCACTATCGAGGAGTCTCGGTATTCCATCTGCGGTGTTCAGAGACGCCTTCACTGACGGTATTTCGACACTGAGATTACTGCGCTATATCCCGCGGCACGACTTACCGATCAGCGACGCTTTAAAGGCGACACGCGGCGCACATGTGGACACGGGCCTGCTGACACTGCTTGCCCCAGTTAACGGCGCGTTGGGACTTGAAGTACAAGCAGAGCAAGGCCACTGGATGCGTGTTCCCGCAGAAGAAGGGACATTGGTCGTCAACTTTGGTGGCTTATTAGAGCGTTGGACGGGAGGCCTTATCAAGGCCACGCGGCACGGCGTGGGTGGGGTTCACAGCGAGCGGTTCTCGATTCCTTTTTTTATGGAACCCAACCCCAATACGCTGATTACACCCCTCCCGCTTGCCGGCGTTTTGCCTTTTAAACCTTTTTTATTTGGTGACCACCTTTGGGCCACTACCACACGATTTACCGAAAACCTGGGTCTCAGCCATCTGCGGCCGCAGCAATCAGATTACGAGGACCCACTGCAAAGTGCCTCGGATCAATTGTCACCTGAACCCGTTTATTAGACGACGGCTAGAGGATGTGCGCGCCGCAGCGGCGAAGGTATCGAATCAGCGCCAACTTTTAACGGCGGTTCATGCTACCGTGCTCGCCCTCTCGTTTGCGATACTAGACGCTCAGCGTCAGGATTCGCGTTTGAGATCTGGTTGGGGCATCTATTGAACCGTTGCGCTAACGAGCGTTGCTAGGACCTTTCGTAAGACCCTTTAATAGGACATCTGCACTATGCGTAGCCAGCACTATGCTGACGAGACAGTGATAGGGAGTCGCCTGCTGCTACCCAAACTCTGGCAGCGACTCGCGCCTATTTTGTTAAAAAATCGCGGTCGCGTGGCACTCGCCGTTCTGTGTTTGCTAGGTGCCAAAGTCGCACTGATGTATATCCCCTTCTTATTGAAAGCACTGGTTGACGGCCTCGATACCGATCCGAATCAGTTGGCAATGCAAGCCATTCTCATACTGGTGCTCGCCTATGGCGCAGCGAGACTGACCACCACGCTCTTTGGCGAGATCCGCGATACCTTATTTGGCCGGGTAACAGAAAAAGCGATGCACGAAATCAGCCTGAGCACCTTTAAACATGTGCACAGTTTGGATCTCGAATATCACCTCAACCGGCGCACAGGTGGTCTGGCCAGAGATATTGAACGTGGCACAGACGGCATCAGCTTTTTGTTGCGATTTTTCATTTTCAATATTGCGCCCACACTGTTCGAAATCGCAATGGTTGCCATCATTCTTTGGGTTAATTACGGCGGGCAGTACGCGCTCATTGTCTTACTCTCCGTGATGGCCTACGGCAGTTTTTCATTTCGAGCGACAAGCTGGAGAACCCAATACGTTCGCGAGGTGAATCGCGCAGACTCTGACAGCCAAACGCGCGCAGTTGATAGCCTCCTCAACTATGAAACCGTCAAGTACTTCAACAACGAACCCTTCGAAGCCGGACGCTATGACATTGCGCTCGATATTTGGGAGCAGGCGCGGCGGAAGAATCGACTGTCTTTGTTCGCCCTGAATGCGGGGCAGGCGCTCATCATTGCCATTAGCCAAACCCTTATGCTTGGTATGGCCGCACTGTCAGTGAGTGCTGGTGACATGACCCTTGGCGACTTCATTCTTATCAATCAATTTATGCTGCAATTATTTCTACCGCTGGGTTTTCTGGGATTTGTTTACCGCGAAATCAAAGCCGCTTTGGCCAACATTGAGCGCCTTTTCAAGGTGCTCGAAGAACAACCGCGTATCGATCCTCACTCGACCGCTCCCGATTTATCGCTTTCAGCTGGCGACATTCAATTTAGTCACGTCGGGTTCTCTTATCGAGACAGCGAGATGGTACTGAACGACTTTAACTTGCACATTAGGGGAGGCCAAACCGTTGCGCTGGTCGGCGTTAGTGGCGCAGGAAAGTCTACCGTCAGTAAACTATTATTTCGGTTTTATGACCCCACTCAAGGCGTGATTAAAATCGATGGAACCGATATCAGAGAGATCAACTTGCCCTCTCTCAGGAGCGCCATCGCAGTTGTTCCCCAGGACTGCGTGCTCTTTAACGATTCGCTCCGAGAGAATATCCGGTACGGTCGACCCTCCGCCACAGACACAGATATCCAACAGGCGGTCAAAGCGGCACATCTAGCAGATTTTGTTGAGCGATTACCCGATGGCTTGAATACATTGGTCGGCGAGCGGGGGCTCAAAATTTCGGGTGGCGAACGTCAACGCGTGGCAATTGCCCGAGCGGTACTCAAGCAAGCTCACATTCTTATCTTTGATGAGGCAACGTCTAGCCTTGACAGCCACTCAGAGCAAGCCGTGCTCAAGGCATTTAAAGCCCTAGCAGGAAGGCAAACGACGTTAGTCATCGCCCATCGGCTGTCCACGATTATTGATGCCGATCAAATTATCGTCATGCATGCCGGTAACGTTGTGGAACAGGGTACCCACTCAGCCCTGCTTGATGCATCCGGGAAATATGCCGCGCTGTGGCGGGCTCAACTTCAAGAGCAACGTTAGCGCGATGATTATTTTTAATGACGTCAGCCTGCGCAGGGGGAAAAAGCTCTTATTCGCAGGGGCCTCGATCACATTGCAACCGGGCCAAAAAATTGCGCTGATTGGCGCCAATGGGTCAGGAAAATCTAGTTTTTTTGCACTGCTATTGGATCACTTATCGGTGGATAGTGGCGATATTAGAGGACTTCAAGGCCTCCGTATCTCCCACATGGCGCAAGAGGTTGAAGCGAGTGAATTATCAGCACTGGAATATGTACTCGCGGGCGATGCCAACCTCTATCGCGTTTTAAAAGCGCTCGAAAAATCGGACGCCCAAGAGGACTATGTACAGTCGGCTTCGCTCCATCAGGAGATGGAAATACTCGATGGGTATAGTGCCGATCGGCGTGCTGAAAGACTTTTACTAGGATTAGGCTTTCAACATGAGCAGCTGCAGTCGGGCATGGATAGTTTCTCGGGGGGCTGGCGTATTCGACTGAACTTAGCCAGAGCCCTTATGACACCCTCAGATTTACTGCTACTGGACGAGCCAACCAATCACCTCGACCTCGATACGACCATTTGGCTGCAGAACTGGCTCAAGGCTTATCAAGGCACACTACTCATGGTGTCTCACGACAGAGACTTTATCGACGCGACTTGTGATCGCACTATTAAAATTGAAAATCAGCAACTCGATGCCTACCGAGGAGGCTATTCTGACTATGAGCGACAGAAAGCGGAACGCGCTTTGCAACAACAAGCCTCTTTCGAAAAGCAGCAACGCAGAATTGCCGACATTGAAAACTTCGTCAGACGCTTTAAGGCCAAAGCAACAAAGGCGCGACAGGCCCAATCTCGTATTAAAGAGTTGGAGCGTATGCAGATCGTTGCTCCCGCTCACATTGACTCCCCCTTTAGCTTCGCTTTTCCGGCACCGGGTAAAACCAGCGATCCGCTGCTAGTGCTGGCTCAAGCAAGCTTGGGTTACGACGCAAAAACGATTTTACAGAACGTTAACATGTCCTTAAGTCCCGGCGATCGTATTGGTTTGTTAGGTAAAAACGGCGCGGGTAAATCGACCTTATTAAAAAGTCTGACCGGCGAGCTTGCCTTGCGTGAGGGGGAGCGCACTACTGGTGCGCATCTCCGCATTGGCTATTTCGATCAACAGCAACTGGAAGTGTTAGATATGGAGGCGAGCGCCCTCCTCCATCTGCAACGATTATCACCAACAGCACGAGAACAGTCGCTGATGGATTTTTTGGGTGGTTTCAATTTCAAGGGCGAACGAGCCAAAGAGGCGATTCGACCTTTCTCTGGCGGAGAGAAAGCGCGCCTCGCGCTGGCACAAATCGTTTGGCAGGACCCCAATGTGCTGGTACTTGACGAGCCGACCAACCACCTTGACCTAGAAATGCGCCATGCATTGGAATTAGCCTTGCAGCAATACACCGGCGCCATCATATTAGTCAGTCACGACCGCCATCTGTTGCGAAATGTGGTTGATCAACTGCTCTTAGTCGACGACGGGCAGCTCACCGAATACGATGGTGATATCACCAGCTATGAAAAATGGGTGATCTCGTCAGTCAATAGTCGCCCTGCGTTACAGGCGACTATCGAGCAGCCTGTCAGCAGCGACGCCGATACGACACAGCCCAGTGCGAGCAAAAAGCAGCAACGCCAATTAACGGCAACGGCAAAAGCGAAGCAAAGTCCAATCAACAAGGCAATCAGCCGTATTGAGACGGCAATGGATCGGTGTCAGGAGCAACTCTCGAACGTGCAGTCTCAACTCAGTGATGAAAACCTCTATCACGACGAGCAAAAACAAGTGTTGCAGGCACTCATTCAACGAGAGGCCGCTCTGCAAGGTGAGCACGCGGCGTTAGAGGAACAGTGGCTCACGCAGCAAGCTGCGCTAGAGGACGCGGCGAGCTGACTGGACGTTCTATCCGTCAATCACCCTCGCGGCGAGCTCATCTTCGTATCAGGGAACGATACGCCGCAATTTTCAAACAACCGAGCGTTACTTTGCGACAGCCACCTGCACTGGGCGCTTACCATCCTTACCATAAAGATTGACCTGCAGACTTGATATGGCATGCACCAGGATGATGGGCTCGATCTTTTGTTTACCTGTCCAGTGAATGTGAGGAAAGCGCTCGAGAATACGCTCGTACGCCATTTTAAGCTGCATCTGCGCGACGCGATTACCTAGGCAGCGATGAACGCCATGGCCAAAGGCAAGATGTTTATCGACGTTGGGTCGGTTCATATCAAACACATCAGGATTTGGAAAAACTGTTGGATCCCGGTTGGCAGCGCCGTACCACATGATCACTTTCTCGTCTTTGGCAATGCGCTGTCCGGCGACTTCTGTGTCCTCCAACGCCGTGCGTCTCATGTGCATAACAGGCGATACCATCCTCAACGCTTCATGACTCATGCGTTCGATTAATGATGGGTCATCAATGACCATTTGGCGCTGTTCTGGAAACTCAGTAAGCAGCCGAATAGTGCCTGAGAGGGAATTACGGGTCGTATCATTGCCTGCGAAGATGATGAGCAACCAAGATCCATCAAGATAGCTCTGCGACATGGGCTTATCGCCCAGTGTCGCATTGGCAATCGTCGTCAAAAGATCTTCACGGGGGCTTCGAATACGGTCAGCCATGACGCGCTCACCGTAGCTGAACATATCGTGGAGCATACTTTCAAAGCGAAAGGGAAACGTGGGCTCGGATAACAACATTCTAATCGGGTGGGTAATGAACTGTGGTGCTAACTCAAGGTAATGCATCCACTTAATGATATCTGCGCGATCGTCTTCATCGACTCCCAGCATCTCGCATAAAGTGAACATAGGAAGCTCAATAGAAAACAGCTTGGCAAAATCGACTACCGGGCCTTGCCGTTCCATATTATCGAGTAGCGCATCGATCTTCTCTCCTACCCGCTGTTTGAGCGTTTCGATATAGGTCGGAAAGAAAAACGCGGCCTGCTGAGTCCGTAAATCACGGTGAAGATCTGCATCAAGATTAATGAGCGAATTATAGGCGGCATACATTAAGCGCTCCGCTTTCCCTGTAGGATTAGACAGCACACTCATATTGATGCTGCCGCGCTGCGAAGAAAAAAGCTGTGGGTTCAGCTCAACCTGTTTGACATCGTCATACCGCGTGACCGACCAAAACCCGGAGGCCGGCTTTTTGACTGGCGACCACATGACGGGCGCGTCTTCTCGCATACGCCGGTAAAAATCAAAAGGCTGGCCCGCGGTCCAGGCGTTGGTCACACCGAGCTTAAAACCGTCCAAGCGTGGATACACTTCTTGATACACAGGGTTGCGAGCGCCGCTATCAAGTAGGATGTTGTCGCTGACCGCAGGATGGTGGTCAAGTGGCGCTGCATTATCCATAAATTTTCCAAAGGGTTTTCTGGGTCACGGCGAAATCAGATCCTTCACACGAAAAAGGGCAGTTAAGCGGTATGCTATGAAACGCGACATCACGCTACTGGGGCCTACATGGTAGGGGTATTCGACAAAAAGTACAGTTCAGATCAGGCTGACTCATCCGACCTAGCATCGCTTTGCGCACGCAGCGACGCTGTCGCTCCATAGCCGTCACAAAACACAGCGAATCGCGCCATCCCCCCTGGGTCGAAGACACACCGTAGAAGCGGGCAGCGACAATAATTCGTCTCAGTAGTCATCAGATCGGGAGGAACCTCCGTATAATCGATGCGTTCAGTATTATGAGGTATCCCGTGAGGATTCTTGTCTACACCTTTATTTGGCTGCTATGGCCACTGGCTTCGCAAGCGGAGTATTCCCATACCTACCTTGACAGCTACCCATTAAAGGTCGCCTCAGTGGGGCAACTTGAGCTGGCTTATCGGATCGTCGAGCAACACCCCGACAAGCCAAAGGCCGTCGTCATTATGGGACTCGGAGGCTCCAATATCGCTTGGGGCGATGCCTTGATCTCGGGTTTGGCGGCCGGGGGATACGAAATTTTGCTACTCGACAATCGTGACACCGGGGCATCGACCCGCTTCGACGACTGGGGGCAACCCACGCTGTGGTGGGAATTATTAAAATACAAACTGGGTTTCTCGGTAAACGCACCCTACACCCTAAATGATATGGCAGCCGACATTACGGGGCTCATGGCCGTAGTGGGCTACGATCAAGCCCACATTATCGGTGCCTCAATGGGGGGAATGATCGCGCAGATTGTTGCGGCTCAACACCCTGAAAAGACACGTAGCTTGATATCGATCATGTCGACTACCGGCGCGCCTCATCTGCCACCTCCGACTCAGGAAGCAGAGCAACGGTTACGCAATCTCGCTATCGGTGATGCCCAGGCTGATCGAGAACAAGCCATTCGTGACAGAGGTTTTTTTCCTGAGTCGATGCAGCGTCACCTGATGGCGATATTCAAAGTGGGTGATCGATCAGCGGAAGTCGCAACGATTTCGGCCCCCACGCTGGTCATTCATGGCGCAGATGATGGTCTGGTGCCTCCCGAACATGGCGAACATACGGCCTCGTTGATCAAAGGTTCCTCGTTTAGACTATTTGCCGGCATGGCTCACGACATGCCAGAGGACATCATTCCGTTACTGGTGACAGAAATGACGACCCATATGAACCGAGTCGAGGCAGGCACGCTCGCAAAGCAATAATGCTACCGAACGTGCCTCCCTCACCTGATCGATGCTTGATCGAGCCACTCCCTTATAGGGTCCATTCCCGACGCGCTATCCAACCCATTTGCTAGAAAGCGAGCCGCACACGAACGCCGATATTGCGACCGGGCAATGGCACCTGGTCCTTCACGAAGGAGGTGTGATTCCGTGACACTTCGTCGGTCAAGTTTCGTGCAAAAGCCGTTAAGGTGAGCCGTGTTGCATCGCTGAATCCATAAGACCATGAAGCATCGGCATTTACTAACGTGAAACCCTCGGTAACCGTTTCTCCCATCGCCACATCCGTTTGCCGCTCAACATCTTTTACCAACAACTTGACGGAAAAATCGTCCAGCGTATAACGGGCCGTCAACATATTACGCGCAGGTACAATTCTCGGTACTGAGCGACCATCCGTGAACTCGGCATCGACTTCGTCGCGGCCCAGAGTTACTGCGAGCTCGCCCAGAGGTAACGCGAACCGCGCACCGACTTCGATCTCATAACCCGTGAAATCCGCGTCTTGCTGAGTATATTCAGACAGAATCAGCCCCCCGTGGTCACCATGCTCCCCGTGCTCATCCTCGTGATCCTCACCGACATGCGCGTCGTGTTCTGCCTCCAACTCATCACGCAAGTAAATGTAGTTATCAACGCGGTTGTAATACACCGATGCCGATCCAAACCAGTTGTGGGAGTCAAAGGTAAAGGCGAGATCAATATTGTCAGAGCGCTCCGTATCCAGATTGACGTCACCGACTTCATAGCGACTGCTGGCAAGGTGCTCTCCATTCATAAATAACTCAACCGCCGAAGGCGTCTTGCTCACACTGGCTAGGCCGAGGGACAAAGAGGCATGCTCATTGAGGTCTCGCCGCAACGTAGCAGCTGCGCTGAACACTTCGTCACTAAACGCATACGGATCGTATTCCATCGCTTGATCATGATCACCCTCATGGTCCTCGTCATGATCACCCTCATGATCCTTGTCATGGCCCTCGTCATGATCACCTTCGTGATCTTCATCATGGCCTTCTGCATGATGCATCTCAGCGATAAAACCATCGCGGTCTATTTGATCGAAACGCAGGCCGATATCCAGCGTAGCGAAGCCCACATCATCCGAACTAAAAAACCCTAACGTTGTCTCGGTTGAATCGACTGGCGCCATAAACGCTTCCTCGCCAATAATCGAGATTTCTTCCTTGGCGTGATTCAATACAACACGGCGTATACGGTCGCCCGAGCTCAAATCGAGCGAGATCGACACCTCGGTGGCTTCGTTACTGAATACAGTCGGGCCCTCTTCGTGCCCATGTCCCTCTTCATGCTCGTCGTCACCCTGCTCACCTTCAGCATGCTGTTCCTTGAGCTCGTAGTCAGACTGTTTGACGGCAAAGTCGATCGCATTGAGAAAGGATAACGACGTTTTAAACGAACCGCTTAGTGAGAGAATCTCCGATTCGGTCTTGGAGAAGATGCGCTCATCCTCATGCTCATCGCCATGCTCACCTTCGTGCTCATCACCATGCTCATCGTCGTGATCACCCTCGTATTCATCATCGTGCCCTTCATGTCCACCCTCCTCGTGCGCGGCTTCTGAATGAAAAGGAATGCCGTACGTACTGCTGAGATCACTGTAGGACACACCGACATAGCCCCAATCGCCCGTCGTTGAAACACCAAAACGGTGCGACGTCGTGGACACATCAGAGTTTGAGAGCTTGTCCATGTTGCCATGCTCATCATCATGATCCTCGTCATGGCCCTCATCATGGTCTTCGTCATGGTCTTCGTCACCATGCGTGCCAATGACCGCACCGTTGGGAACGTCATAACCCTCCATATCGACGTCTTGGTAACTATAGGTGAGATTCAAGCCAGCCAGATTGCCGCGAAGCGCTACATCCGCTGCTTCACCATCATTCACTGACTGGGCCTCTGCACCTACTGAACCACTGAAACCATCGAGGTCCGAGGTGGATATGGCATTATCGACCACGTTGACAATACCGCCGATCGAGCCATTTGAGTAAAGCAGTGCTGAGGGACCACGAACGATCTCTACCTGTTGAACATCGCTGAGACTGACGTCTACGGCATGATCTGGACCGAGCGCAGAAACATCACGAACGACCGTACCGTTATTCAATACTCTGACGCGATTGCCGCTCAAACCGCGAATAATGGGCTGCCCTACCGCCGCGCCGAAATCGGCCGATGACACACCTAGCAGAGAATCAAGATGCGCGCCCAGTGTCTGGACGCCGTTCTGCGCTAGTGTTTCGTCATCTAACACATGAATCGGCCGCGTCGCAGACGATTCATTCACTCCGACAAATGAAGCAGTGACAATAATTTCTTCTAACAATGTTTCTTCGCTCCCCGCGACGGTCATGGGTATGACGGCAACCGCGAGTAGCGCACGTGCTGGAATGCGCCGCATGCTGAACTCCTAAAGTAAGCTGAATGAAATGAACTAAGGGATCGATTCAGCTAACTGGCGGTGCGCGCGCTCGAAAGAAGTAAGTAGTACTGGAAAGTGGCTTTAGCCAGAGGGTACCGTTGAGCAGAGACACGAGCGAAAACGGCTCGGTAGGAACCGATGCACCCACCAAGGTAGGCTGCTCATCGATACAGTGAAGACACTCGACGTGGCCTTGGGTGACCTCTGTAGAAAAGTCATGCTCAGCCGCATGAGCCACGTTGGTAGCGACAAACAGTATCGCAACACAAAGTGCCAAGCGGCTATATTTTGTCAGCGTGGAGAACAACATTGACGTGTGTCTAATTGACTTTGACGTGAAGGATAAACGTAGTGACCTCAGCAGTTCAACCCCGAGGGGAAAGTTGCCACAATCCACAGCGGCCCCTGACTGGCCTGTTAGTCAGCGAACTCGCGCTGAGTAGGCTGGTTCAGGTCTTACTGAATACACGGCTGAAGACGCTATCGAAAACCTCAAGCTCTTCAATACGCCCCATACTGACGCGCGAATATTGATCGTAGCCATCATATGCACCGCGAATCATGATGTTGTTTGCGGCCATCTCATTTTTAAAATCGGTCGCATTTCGACCAATATCGGCATAAACAAAATTAGTTTGCGAGGGTAATGGCTCAATACCATGGCGCCGGAAGGTGGCATTCACCATCGCTCGACCTTGCAAGATCTTTTGCCGAGAAAAAGCAATGAATTCATCGTCAAGATAGCTGTGGTAAGCCGCATAAAGGCCCACTCCATTGGGCCATGCCATCACGTGATTTTTGACCAACTTGACGATATCCGGATGCCCCATTCCGTAGCCGACTCGCAGCCCTGCCATACCAAATATTTTAGAAAAAGTTCGCGTAATGAGCACATTGGCGCCTTCACGCACCAAATCGAGCATCGACGTATAGTCTGGTTTATCGGTGAGCTCGTTATACGCCTCATCGATCAAAATCGGCACACGGGGGCTGACTTCGCGACAGAAAGCACGTAACTCATCGCCGTCGATCGCCATTCCAGTGGGGTTATTCGGATTACAGAGATAGACGAGGCTCACTGTGCTATCCACCGCACGCGCCATGGCATCGAGGTCGATACTCATATCCTCGCGCAGCGGGATGCGAGTGACTGGTATTCCCAGGCGCTCAGCGTAAGCCAAGTGATCTGAATAGGTGAGACTCGGCGAGATCACCCTACCCCGGTTACCGAACGCCACCATAGCCGCCTGCAACCCCTCGTTCGACCCTGACGCTAAGAACACCTGATCTGAATCAAGCCTATGGCGCTTCATAAACAGTGCCGGTAAATCCTGCTCTATTGCGCCCGGATAGTAAGCTGTTTTCGGGAGGATATTGGTGACTGCGGCCAGCGCCTTAGGGCTGGGGCCATAAGGATTCTCGTTGAAAATCAAACGAATTTGACCTGCAGGAATCTCGATTTGGCCCAACGTAAACGGTGATAGGGCCAGTCCAACCGTTCCTATGGATAATCGCTGCAAAACCGATCGGCGATTCATGCCACCGTCTAGGCGCTGTTGATCGTTTTGAAGACTGCCAACTGATCTCAGTACCGGCTTACTATTGATTCTTTTTGGCATCCGCACTCTCCGCCTGACACACCCCACTCCTTGATACGCAGATTTTTCTGCATTCAATCCGTACAATGATCATAGCCTTTCTGATCCAATAAGCGAGCGCTCTCGTCATCCAACGAGTGATCCCACTCTGTCCTGATGCTCTTGGATAACGTTTCACTGATCATCGATTACGCCTCACGCCTCACACCTGATGACACCTTCCTCATCACTCATTCCTCATCCCGCGTTCCTCACCCCACAGTCCTCACCTCCCGCCCCGCAGAAGCCATGTTAGGCGGCATCTCAGCGGTTTCTAACCATCATTCAGTTCAGTTCGTCACAACCGAGGACTATCAGTAATTTGCACACGATCGTCTTAGTACTTTCGGTTTATCATGCGGCGCTTAGCGCACCAACTGATAGAGGAGTCACTATGGGTGGCCACAACCCCATTGCAGAACTGATCGCCGACAAAGGCTGGTGCGTTGCCGATGGCGCAACGGGGTCAAACTTTTTTGGCCGAGGTCTAGAGGCCGGTTACCCCCCCGAGCTTTGGTGTTTAGAAAAACCGGAAGAAGTGTCTGCCTTGCACGATGCGTTTCTTGAGGCCGGCGCCGATCTGATTTTGACCAATAGTTTTGGTGGCAATGCACTGCGACTCAAGCTACATGCCTCTGAGCACCGCGTTACAGAACTCAATATCGCCGCAGCTCGCCTCGCACGTGAGGCCACCCAACGGCACGCTGCCACCACCGGTCGGAAAACCTTTGTCGCAGGATCAATAGGCCCCACCGGTGAATTGTTTATGCCCATGGGTATGCTGGATCATGCGCAAGCCGTTGAAGTGTTTTGTGAGCAAGCCACCGCCTTAGCTGAAGGAGGTGCAGACTTGCTCTGGATCGAAACCATGTCGTCGACAGAAGAGGTCGCCGCAGCAACCGAAGCTGCAAAGATCACCGGGCTACCCGTCTGCGCCACCTTGTCATTTGACACGGCGAGATGCTCAATGATGGGTGTGACACCGGCGGACTTTGCGCAATTCGCGCTGGATATTGAGCTCGACATGCTGGGATCCAATTGCGGAGTCGGTCCTGCTGAACTCCTCGATTCCACTCAAGGCATCGTGGCTTCTGGTATTGCCCTGCCGATAGTTGCCAAGGGCAACTGTGGTATTCCTCAGTATCTCGACGGCGCCATTCATTTTCATGGTAGTCCTGAACTGATGGCGCAATATGCACTGTTTGCGCGTGATGTGGGAGCCACGATCATTGGCGGTTGCTGCGGGACAACGCCAAAACATGTGGCCGCTATGGTCGCCGCACTAACAACCACCAATGCTCGCTCATTCGACGCAGAAGCGATGAACGCGGCGCTGGGCACCCCTTGGGCTAATCTGCCCAAGCAGGGTGAGAAGTCAGCCAGCTCAGAGAATACCGGCAGGCGGCGGCGCAGTCAGCAACGCGAGCGCTAAAACACGCCCCTGCTCAATACGCGTTCACCGCGCACATAACAGACATAAAAAAACGGCCACATAATGTGGCCGTTTGTCATAGTCACCATTGCTTGTCTTGTCAGCTTAGAACTCTTGAGACCAACGAATACCGATCGTTCTGGGCCGCGCTCGCACGCCATAGTTCTGCGAACCACAGGTGCCTGTCGCACACTGCGAGGTGTAGTACAGCGCAGCATCCTCATCGGTGAGATTGCTCACGAATAGCTCAACCGCATATTGGTCGTTGCGAATACCTGCAGTGACATCCATGAAGGTATTGGCAGGGATCTCACCTTTTACCAAGTTGTCTTTGACTCTGAGATCCGAATTGCGCTTGCCCTCATGAGAAATAGCCCCTTGAAGATGCGCGTCAAAACCAGCGAGATTAAAGCTATACCGCGCTACTAAGTTGCCCTTGAACTCAGCAGCGATAGGGAGCTGAGTGCCAGCCGGCGCCCAAGCACCCCCATCTGATTCACAACCTGCGCAGTATGCGTCCTTCAACTCACTGTCTAAAAACATCACCGATGCTGAGATATTGAAAGAATCCACCGGCAACCATTGAATCTGACTTTCGATGCCGTTTACATCTGCAGTCGGACCATTATCAACCTGCGTGATGGCATTGGCGCCAACAAAGGATACTTGGAAGTCCTCCCACTCTTGCATGAATGCCGCACCGTTAAACTGGAATCGGCCATCTGCCCAAGTCGTTTTCCAGCCAAGCTCATAATTCGTCAGGAAGTCTGACACATACTCGCCCGCACTCGGCTTACGGTTAATCCCGCCAGGACGATAGCCCTCTGACCAAGTACCGTAAATCATATGGTCGTCGGTCATCTTCCACGTCAGGTTGGCACGATAAACAGAGTCGCTCTCTGAAATGCCCTTATCGACATTCTTACAAGGCTTCCCTTTCCAATCATCCTGGGTGGGGCATTGGGCTTCGCCGGTACCAGACCACACGCCATTAAAGCCTAGGCCAAATCCATAAAAGCCCTCAACCGATACCTCTGGCTTAAAGTAGCGCGCACCCACAGTCGCCTCGAGGCGGTCTGTAATGTCAAAGCTCACGCTGCCAAAATAGGCCTCGTCCTCGTCCTCCCGAAAAAGGCTATTCACATAGACGATATCTTTGAACTCCGGACTCGCACCCTGGTTGGGCCACATCGACTCAGCGAGCCCCTCGACCAGCCAACGCTGCTGGAAGTCATGCTCCTGCTTCTGATAGAAAAAACCCACCTGGAATCGCACGCGACGATCTTGGGGTGAACTGATGCGTAATTCGTGGCTGGTTTTCTCATAGCCATCATCATTTACAAAGCGGGCGCCCGGCATAATGCGCGTCCCTGCGTCGGCAAAGAACTGATTTGGCGCCGAGCGGTCACCACTATTTAAAAAGTGCAAATCTGCGTAGTAGCCGGTCGTGTAGACCGTATCGTACCAATATGAATAATCTGAATAATCAAACGATCCATCGACCTCTCGGTCTAAGTAAGCACCCGCATAAACCACGTCAAAGTTACTGATTTTGCCTTCGACCGTCAGGCCTACTTGGTACCATTCGTCGTCAGTAAACTCGTCCTTAAAGTGCGTTACCGCACTATCACCATCAACAAAGTCACTCAGATCCTCGCCCCAAGAGCCTTTACCCTCTTGCTTTTGGTACTGCACTGTCGGGGTAATTGACCAGTCATCGTTGAGGTTAATCAACATAGACAAACGAGCGCCTTGGGTTTCGACCGTGTTGTAGTCGTCCTTCGCTACCGCCGCGTTGTCTAGAGTGATGTCGTCTGCCGTGGTAGAGGCCAAGCCAGGGAAGGTGCGGGTACCGCGCTTATTATCGATCCAACCCGCATCTTCGCGCATCCACGCTACCAGACGAATGGCTGCGTTCTCGCCAACAGGCGCATTGATAAAACCTTCAGCGGTATAGCCGGTGTCATTACCGTCAACACTGTTGCCCTCTAAACCATAGCCTGCAGAAAACCCGCTGGGGTCCGGCTTGTTGGTGATGATACGGATCGTGCCCGACTGCGAGCTCGCCCCGTATAAAGTGCCCTGCGGGCCAGACAGTGCCTCGATTCGAGCGATGTCGTACATGTGAATATCGAGGTTGCCTTGAATCGTAGTGATCGGCTGCTCGTCGAGATACATGCCTACGCTCGGCTGCGAGGTCGTCGCCTGTCCGTCACGGCCCGTCGTAATACCGCGCATGTAAACAGGAGAAAATCCGACACCACCTGCCGCCGGTGGTTGAATAGAGATACTCGGGAGCATCCGCGCATAATCCTGAAAATCTTGAATACCGAGCTCGGCAATTTTCTGGGTGCTCAGCGTCTCGATGCTAATCGGCACGTCCTGCAGGTTTTGAGCTCGCTTTTGAGCGGTCACCACCACTTCTTCGAGGCCCTGAGCGTATAAGCCAGGGCTTGCAGCAATCAGCGCTGCTACCAGCGGCGTGCGCATAAAACGCGCTGGGCCACTCCGTGAGGATCGGGGGAAATTCGACATAATGACTCGACTCCAGTAATTGTATTGGCGTTGTTTTCAAACGGCGGCCTCGATAAACCGAGGCGTAATGCCGTACACGTAAACTACCCTTTTTCACCGCTATTTGCTACCGAGAATACACGGTGCCCAGAGGTGGCGGTTACGGAAATTGTGGTGCCGAGGGGTACGCAGTCAGTACATCTCCCAAGGTTTCCTTTAAGGGGGTTAGATGAGGCTCAAAAGCGCGCCACTGTTCGACCCCATCTTGGTAAATCGGCTGTCGCACTTGCTCCGAGCTGGCTGTCCGTACGGGGCGCTTGTTCTCAAAGAAACGCAGGCAGCCCTCTTCAAAAGGCAACCCACAGTAGTCGAGCACTGAGCGGATCTCTGCCTCAACATCATTCACCAACCGCTCATAGATGACGCGATGCACGCGACCAGGCAGCACCGCGTCATAGTGGTCCATTAATTCGACATAATCTCGATAAAAGTGCCCGACATCGGTTAAGGAATAACTAAAGCTCTGGCCTCTTGCGAAGTACTGCTTAAAGTTAGAAAAGCAGCAACCGAGTGGATGCCGACGCGCGTCAATGATTTTGGCATTGGGTAAACACGCCTGTATTAAGCCAATATGTAAAAAATTATTGGGCATCTTATCGATAAAATATTGGCTCTGCGTCTTGCGATGAATGCGGGTGCGTTCGAGATAAGTGCTGCCGACATCGTGCAGTTCTTGGGCATTCATTCTCGCCAAAACGCCATCGTAAGCGCCCATCTCATCTTCATTGGCTTGTGCGCGCAGTTCTTTTGCCAGGGTAATGATGTCTGGTAATTCGGTGGTGCCCTCTACCTGTGAGTGGCTGGCCAAAATCTGCTCTAGCAACGTCGATCCAGCTCTCGGCATACCTACAATAAAAATAGGACTGTCATCTGGGCACCCCATTCCGGCCCGCTGACTAAAAAAAGACGCCGTAAACTGTGTCTTCATTCGGTTAACGCGACGGTTATTCTGAGCATGCTGATAATTCAGCGTCGAGCGATGCAGCGCATTGCCTTTATCATAGTGATCGAATGACAACGTATAGTCGCCCGTATCCTCAGCGGCCTTACCCAAGGCAAAGTAAAATTGTACGCGGCTACTGAGCTCAAGATCCTCGCGTGCAACCTGGCGATTCATGTTCACGATATCCTGCTCAGAAAAGCGGAAAGTTTTCAGGTTAGCCAAGCTCCAGTAAGCCTCACCAAAACGCTCGTCTCGATCAATAGCGCCCCGATAAGCGGCCTCGCAGGCCTCACGTTTCCCCTCTGTCTTCAAGACATGCGCATAACTCAACCAGACTTTCGCATTCTGCGGATACTCATCTAATAGGGCCTGATAAAGCTGGCTTGAGCGTTCGTATTCTCCGATACGGCTACACACAACCGCCGCCAAATTGCGGTATCCCGGACGATCGGGCTCCTCAGCTAACAACTGATCCA
>JAOHHD010000010.1 GCA_028117185.1 Luminiphilus sp. | reverse complement strand
CAAGTAGCAGAGATCGCAGAGATAGCACTGATCTGCCACTTTGCCAAAATCTGCTTTATCAACGCCATCGACCTCCATGGTGGTCGACTCGTCAATCAAATCAAAAAGAGTAGGAAAGGCATCACATAGGCTGACGCAGCGGCGACAACCATGACAGACGTCAAAGACGCGTTCGAGCTCGTCGTTGAGGGCATCTTTATCCCAGAACGATTCGCTTTTCCATTCAATTGGGTGTCGAGTGGGGGCGTCGACGCTACCTTCTCTCATCAGATAACTCTCTCTTATCACTGATGGCAGTGGCCGGTTATGACTGGCTGATGCTCATCGGATATTAATCGGTGTGAAACCCAGTGTGATGCACAGGGTGAGCAAAAAATAAGGGGAGCTGTTACGGCTCCCCTGATCTAACCCCTGTTCCGATTGCTCGGGAGGTGACTAGTCGTCGAGGTTATCCAGCGCTTTTTGAAAGCGATTGGCGTGACTCCGCTCTGCCTTGGCAAGCGTCTCAAACCAATCCGCAATTTCGTCAAAGCCTTCATCGCGTGCCGACTTAGCCATGCCTGGGTACATGTCTGTGTACTCGTGGGTCTCGCCCGCAATAGACGCTTCGAGGTTTTTCTTGGTATCGCCCATTGGTAAACCCGTTGCTGGGTCGCCCACCTCTTCGAGATACTCTAAATGTCCGTGAGCATGCCCGGTTTCGCCTTCTGCTGTTGAGCGGAAGACTGCCGCGACGTCGTTGTAACCCTCAACATCCGCTTTAGAGGCGAAATACAGGTAACGTCGGTTAGCCTGAGATTCACCCGCGAATGCGTCCTTGAGATTTTGCTCGGTTGCACTGCCTTTCAATTCCATTTTGTACTCCTTAAATTCGCTGAACACAGTCGGGTTGGCATCAGCCGTTTCGGACCAAGATGCCACTGACTCCTTACTATACTGATGGCGTTGATATTTGGCTTACTGATATTTTAAAAAAAATCGATCGATAAAAACGATTACTATGTATCTCATGAGCTCGAATCATAACCAAACGATCCACTGGGAGGTGCGCTAGTGAGAAGCGGTGAGGCGAGAACGCCCGTGGCTGCGGGTCTTTGGGTACGTGCGAGGGTACTGGGATGAGGCAGCCGACTTTAAAACAGCTGCGCTATCTGACGGCCGTTGCACAGCACCAACATTTTGGTCAGGCGGCTATCGCGTCGCATGTGAGCCAAAGCACACTAAGTGCCGGCATTTTGGAGCTGGAAGAGGTGTTGGGCGTGAGTTTGATCGAGCGCAACAATCGCAGGGTCTTCCTGACAACGACAGGAGAGCAGGTGGTCACGCGGGCACGCGAGCTGCTGGTAGACGTCGAAGATTTAGTGTCCTTGTGCGCGGGCGCGGGCCAGCCTTTTCACGGGCGCATGCGGCTTGGTGTGATTCCAACAGTGGCCCCGTTTTTGTTGCCAGAGCTGTTGGGTGAAATTCGGGCCCTCTATCCGGAGTTTAAGTTGTATATCCGAGAGGCTCTGAGTCAGCCGTTGCTGGCGGCGTTGCAAGCGGGTGAGCTTGACGTGCTGTTACTTGCGCTGCCTTTTCCAGCGGAGCAGGTCGAAACCATGCCACTGTTCAATGATGAATTTTTGCTGGCATGTCCGCAATCTCATCCGCTGGCCACCTGCTCACGGTTAACGAGCGCGGACCTTCGTGGCGAAGCCTTGTTGTTACTAGAGGAGGGGCACTGCCTTCGGGATCATGCGCTAGAGGCCTGTGAGCTGCGCGACTCCCAAATTACGGTTCCCTACCAGGCGACGAGTCTCGCGACGATTGTACAGATGGTGGCCAATGACATCGGCGTCACGTTACTGCCGAGCATGGCGGTAAAGGCGGGCATTACCGCTAATACGACACTGTCAGTGAGGCATTTTGATCAGCGGACGATTACCCGTCAGATCGGACTCATGTGGCGAAAAAAGACATCGCGGCGGGTCGAATTTCGACTACTCGGCGATCTGATAACGCGTCTCATCGGCACTTAATCGCTGCACGTTAGCGCTTTTTCTTGTTAAGGCTCCCACGTCGCTCACCCGTATGCTGTGTGCGAAAGGGTTTCTCGCCGGGTTTAACTAGTCGGTGTCGCTTAGGGGGTTGGCGAGGCGGTATGA
This sequence comes from Luminiphilus sp., assembly GCA_028117185.1. The sequence continues at coordinate 44,758 of JAOHHD010000010.1, read as the reverse complement.
GGTGCAGTGTGCCATTGCCGATCAAGTCACGTCGTCCCATGGCTTTCAGTGTTTTCCGCAACAATGGCCAGTTATCGGGATCGTGATAGCGCAAAAAGGCTTTGTGTAATTGCCTTTGTTTTAACTTTCTGACCGTACTCATTGTGCCGCTGTCTCGCTTGACCCGCTTCAGCGGGTTGTATCCGGTGTGATACATCGCAGTGGCGGTTGCCATGGGAGATGGATAAAAAGTCTGCACTTGATCGGCTCTGAAGCGGTGGCGCTTGAGCCACAGTGCCAAAGAGACCATGTCTTCGTCAGTAGTACCCGGGTGCGCCGCAATAAAATAGGGAATCAGGTATTGCTTCTTGCCGGCCTCTTTAGAAAAGCGTTCAAACATCTCGGCAAATCGGTCGTAGCTACCGATCCCTGGCTTCATCATTTTAGACAGCGGGCCAGTTTCGGTATGTTCCGGTGCAATTTTGAGGTAGCCGCCGACATGATGCGTCACCAATTCGCGGACGTACTCTGGACTTTCCACTGCCAAGTCATAGCGAAGTCCTGAGGCGATCAATACTTTTTTGACGCCTTTAACTGCCCGGGCCTTGCGATACAGGCTGATAAGAGGCGTTTGGTCAGTATTCAAATTCTTACAAATGCCGGGGTAGACGCAGCTGAGTTTGCGGCAGGCCGCCTCGGTGGCTTTGTCTTTGCAGGCGAGGCGCCACATATTAGCGGTGGGGCCGCCCAGATCGGAGATCACACCGGTGAAAGAGGGGCTGGTATCGCGAATACGTTCTACCTCTCTGACGATAGACGCTTCGGACCGGCTTTGGATAATGCGACCTTCATGCTCGGTAATAGAGCAAAAAGTGCAGCCACCGAAACAGCCTCGCATGATGTTCACCGAGTGCTGGATCATTTCCATGGCGGGCACTGTTGCATCACCATAAGCGGGATGCGGAAGCCGCTGATAGGGGAGTTCAAATACCCAGTCTAATTCATCGGTGTCAAGCGGGATGGGAGGTGGATTCAGCCATACCGCGCGATCGCCATGATACTGAATCAGCGGCAAAGCATTATGTGGGTTCGTTTCTTTATGGAACACCCGGGAGGCGTGGGCGTAAAGCGCCGGGTCTGCTGTCACGGCTTCTGCCGAGGGCAGCCTAATGACATGGGTATCAGGGTTCATGCTCGCAACAAGCCTCACGGGTGTGGCGACGGCCACTGCTGCATCAGACTCAGTGGCGCAGGACTCTGCACTCATCCCGTCATAGGGGTTGGCATGGGCTTCAATGAATCCCGGTTCGTCGATAGACGTGGAGTCAATGATCGCCCGGTCCACATAGGGCGACGTGACGACGCGCGCGGTGCCGCGGATATCGGTGAGTGCTTCAATGGACTCGCCTTGTGCCAGTCGATGAGCCACTTCGATAATGGCGCGCTCCGCGTTACCGAAGAGTAAAATATCGGCTCGGCTGTCGAGTAATACCGAGCGCTTAACGCGATCACTCCAATAGTCGTAGTGGGCGATTCGTCTGAGGCTAGCCTCAATCCCGCCAATGACAATGGGGGTGTCTCGCCACGCCTCCCGCAGTCTCTGGCTGTATACGGTGATGGCGCGATCTGGACGCTGACCCGCCACATTCCCGGGCGTATAGGCGTCATCGTTGCGCCGCTTTCGATCGGCGGTGTAATGGTTGATCATCGAATCCATATTGCCGGCCGTGACGCCAAAAAACAGGTTCGGTTGGCCGAGCATGGTAAATGCCTCTGTGGAGCGCCAGTCTGGTTGCGCAATCATCCCAACACGAAATCCTTGCGCCTCTAAGACGCGGCCAATGACGGCCATGCCGAAGCTGGGGTGATCAACATAGCCGTCGCCAGATACGATAATGATGTCGCAGCTGTCCCAGCCAAGTTCATCCATCTCCTCTCTCGACATGGGTAGCCACGGAGCGGGTCCAAAGCACTCTGCCCAGTATTTCCGGTAATCAAAGATGGCAGGTGTTTCAGGTTTCATTGCTTTTCCGCTTGTTGGCGAATGTCAGAGGGTACGTCGAGCTCGGCGCCACAATGTTGACAGTATTGAGCCAAAAGACCATGGCCTTGTTTGGCACAAAGTGGGCAGTTCCAGGGCAGCGTAGGGCTTGCGCTGCGCTGTCGATTAAGACGCTCCCAAAGTTTGCCTGTGATAATAGCGGTTGGCACTGCAATAATGGCGTACCCGACAAGCATGCCTAAACCCGCTACGAGGCGGCCTGCCATTGTTTGCGGCACAAGGTCTCCGTAACCCACGGTTGTGATTGTCACGACAGCCCAATAAACGCTAACCGGTATGCTGACAAACCCGTGAGCGGGTCCCTCGATCACATAGATCACACAACCAAATACGATCACTACCAACATCACCATGACAAGAAAGACAAAAATAGATTTTGAAGTGCCGCGCAGCACGGCCAAAATTTCGTTCAACTCGGCAAAGAGGGTGATGAGTCGAAAGATCCGAAAGACCCGCATCACGCGAAGTAATCGGATGACAGCGAGCGGTGCCGCTTCGGGGAAAAAGAAGGCGATATAAGTGGGTGCAATGGCGAGAAGGTCGATGACGCCCCAGAAACTCAGGATATAGGCTGAGCGTTTATGGGTGCACCATATACGGATCGCGTATTCCAGTGTGAAGAGGCCTGTTAAAACGAGTTCCAGCGTCCAAAAAGTGGCCCCTAGGCTGCTATGCAGCTCATCAATTGAGTCGAGTACAACGATGGAGACGCTGAGCAGAATCAGCGCAATCAAGGTGATATCGAAGCGCCGCCCAGCCAATGAGCCGGTGCCAAAAATGATCACTTCCAAGCGGTGCCGCAGCGCCGACTGCCCCGGTTCTGGCGTATCTGAAAGCGGATTCGGATGATGCATTACAAGAGTGCCTTCAGGTCAATCCAGACCGTTGAAACGATCAAGGGCTGCGCCTTGGCCGTCGGGTGAATGCCATCTGCTTGCATGAGAGCCGGGTTTGTTGCGACGGACGCTAGGGGAAACTGGCCTAGTATTGCATCAGTGCCCTCGATGGCTTGAGGAAAGCTCGCTCGGAACGCATCCACATAGAATTTGCCTAGGTTGGGCGGTATCTCCATGGGCAATATCAGCACTTTGGCCCCGGCGGATTCAGACAGGCGAATCAGGGCGGCGAGATTGTCTTGCAGTTGGCCGACGGGGTATCCCCGCAAGCCGTCATTCCCGCCGAGCTCGATAATCACAATGTCAGGCTGATATCGTTTTAGTAGCGACGGCAATCGTCTCAAGCCACCGGCAGAGGTATCCCCTGATATACTGGCATTGACGACAGCGTGGGGTACGGCTTCTTGCTCGAGTTTTTGTTCTAGTAGTGCGACCCAGCCCTGCTCAAGTGGCATGCCATACGCGGCGCTGATGCTGTCACCCAGCACTAGAATAGAGCCCGGCCCACTGCCGGTATTGGCGTGGGTCGTCGCGATCAACAGCGAAATCAATCCAAGGCAGAGCGCGAGTCGTAAGTCATGTGCGAGGGCACGCAGTATGATCAAAGTAAGTCATCTCCTAAAAACAGTATCGACCGCAGACGGTGATCTCGACATCCTGCGTGGCATCGACCTAGCGATTCCTGCGGGGTCGTCGGCCGCGATCGTGGGTGCGTCTGGATCAGGTAAGTCTACCCTGCTCGGGCTCCTCGCGGGTATGGATATAGCCACTGCGGGTCAGATATGGATAGACGGAGAGTCGCTGACTGATTTAACGGAAGATCAGCGGGCGAATTTGCGAGCCGAGAAGGTGGGTTTTGTCTTTCAAAGCTTTCAGTTGTTGCCTTCATTGACGGCGCTAGAAAATGTGATGTTACCGCTGGAACTGGCGGGTGTGGCTGGAGCGACTCAGACGGCCGCCCGATATTTAACAGAGGTCGGTCTTGAAAACCGTCTAGATCACTACCCTACAACCCTGTCAGGAGGGGAGCAGCAGCGAGTCGCTATTGCGAGAGCGTTTGCCCGAGAGCCCCGAATTCTTTTTGCCGACGAACCAACTGGTAATTTGGACACGCGCACAGGCGAACGAGTGGTCGAGTTGCTGTTCAAGCTGAATGCGACCGCGCGCACGACGTTAGTGCTGGTGACTCACGATGAGCAGTTGGCTAAGCAATGCGATCTTCGCTTCGGAATGATAGCGGGCGAATTGCAGCCCCTCCAATGAAACTGTCCTTGATTTGGCGATTACTAGCCCGTGATTGGCGCGGTGGAGAGCTGGGCATATTGATCTTTGCCCTGATACTGGCCGTCTCAGTGATTGTGGGTATCAGTAGCTTTGTGACTCGCCTTCAATCGGCATTGATGTCAGAAAGTGCACGATTCTTGGCGGCAGACCTCGTGATTGTGAGTCGATCGGCGTTGCCGGGGGAGTTTGCTGAGGAAGCCGTTGCATTAGGGTTGCAGACGACCGACGCGCTGGGATTCCCCTCAATGGCTGTTGCCGATATCGACCATATGGCAATGGTATCAATTAAAGCGGTTTCAGATGGCTACCCCCTAAGAGGGGCATTGCAGTGGTCAGATGAGCCCTATGGACTTATGCGTGCCGAAGGCGCGATTCCATTGCCCGGTGAAGTGTGGCTGGCGCCGCGATTATTTGCGTTGTTAGCCGTCGAGCAAGGTGATCAGGTCACGGTCGGCGAAACGCTGCTGCGGGTCTCGGGGTCGGTTCGAAGCGAGCCCGACGCCACCGCAGCGGTGTTTGGTTTTGGGCCTCGGTTGCTCATGAATACCGCCGACATTCCGGCCACTGGCGTTATCCAGCCCGGCAGTCGAGTGGAGTATCGGCTGATGATCAGTGGGCCTGCGAGTGCCACAAAAGCCTATGAAGATTGGATCACACCGCAGCTTGAGGAGGGGCAGCGTCTGCAATCGGTCGAGGGAACGCAGCCCCGAATAGGCGATACATTAGATCGAGCGCAGGGGTTCCTGTTGTTGGCAGGCAGTCTTGCTGTTGTGCTGGCAGCGGCCGCTATCACATTGGCGAGCCGTCGTTTTGGCGTGCGCCATACGCAATATGTGGCAATTTTAAAGAGCCTGGGTACACAGTCCCAGGAGATCAGTCAACTATACGGTGCCAGTTTGTTCTGTTTGGGCGCTGTGACCACGGTGGTGGGTTGTGCCTTGGGCTGGTTGATGCAGGAAGCGTTCATTTTAGCGCTGGGCTCCCTGCTACCGTTCACGCCCGGTGTGGCGGGCGTTCAGCCCTTTTTAATGGGTATTGCCACGTCGGCCGTCTGTTTAGCGTGTTTTGCTTGGCCGCCACTGAGCCGGCTAGGTCACGCACCGCCATTACTGGTACTGCGTGCTGATATGCAGGTCGACGACGCACAAAAAACGAGTGATTTCCTGCTAGGAGGCGCGGCTATTGTCGGTCTCATGTGGTGGTATAGCGGCAGCGTGGCGGTCACAGCAGCGGTCGTGGCAGGTCTGATAATGGTGATAGCGCTCGGATTTTTGGTGGCGCGATTATTATTATCTGGTGGGCGAAAAATAGGTGGATTCGCGGGCAGCATCTGGCGTATTGCGCTCGCTGGATTGCAGCGACGGGGCCGCGCTAACGCGCTACAGATGGTGATTTTTGCGATCACCATTATGTTGATGTTGCTGTTGTCAGTGGTGCGTTCTTCTCTGATTAGCCAGTGGCAAGATCAACTCCCACCAGGGGTGCCCAATCATTTCATGCTGAATTTGGCCCCCGCTGAGCGACCACAGCTTACCGCGTTTTTCGACGAAAATGGGATTCGCTCGGAGGCGCTATATCCGATGACTCGCGGTCGAGTGATTGCGGTCAATGACAGCGAGCTACCCGAGTGGGATGAGACCGAGACCAGCGATTCGCCGAGACAGCGCGGTGCGAACTTTACCTGGTCGGACACAGTGCCTGCTGGCAATGGGCTTTTAGAGGGAGACTGGTGGGACCCCGATACGGGGGAGGCATGGGTGTCTATCGAAGAGGATTTTGCGGCGGAAATAGGCGCGCAGGTGGGCGATCAGGTGTCATTGCGCATTGGCGCAGAGATTGTGCGCGCCACGGTCAAGAATATTCGCGAGGTGGATTGGCAGTCTATGCGCCCCAATTTCTTTATGGTCTTCCCTCGTGCGGTGCTGGAGGCTTATCCAGGGATGTACATGACCAGCTTTCTGTTAGCCGCGGATCAAAAGTCGTTGCTGAATAAACTGGTTGTGGCATTTCCCACCGTTACGGTGATTGAGCTTGATGTGGTGATTGAAGAGATGAGATCGGTTGTCAGTCAGGTCGCTAGGGCGCTTGAGCTGGTGCTGGGGGTAATCTTACTCGCGGGGGCGCTGGTGTTGGTAGCGGGGGTGCAGTCGAGTTTGGATGGTCGGTTGAAAGAGAGTGCGTTGCTGCGGGCACTGGGCGCTCGTCGGCAAGTGGTGCTCGGTACGCTCTGGATTGAATTTTTGGTGCTCGGCGCATTGGCGGGAGCCTTGGGGACTGCTGGCGCCGAGGCAGCGGCGTGGGGGCTTCAGACCGCGGTCTTTGATATGACGTGGACCCCCACTTTGCTCATGTGGTGGTTGGGACCCCTGTTGGGTGCGCTGACAGTCGGTAGCCTCGGGGTTTGGTCGTGTCGGAGAGTTGTCAATACGCCTCCGGTTACTTTGTTACGCGAGGTGTGAGGTTATCGACGTAACTGACCGACTCGGCAATGAAGCTGCTAAGCACAATGAAATGGTTGGCGCACAGCGATGCGATGCGACTGAGAAACGCTAATGGTCAGCGCACGTTGAATTCCCGGTTACAGAAAAAGATTAACTCAATAGATGTGCGACCGCGTCGCGCTCTTCTGCTAATTCTTGAGCCGTGGCATCCATTTTTTTGCGACTGAAATCAGACACTGCCAGACCTTGAACAATTTCCCAGTTACCGTTTTCACAGCGACATGGAAAAGAGTAGATGAGCCCGGGCTCAATGCCATAGGCGCCATCCGAGACGACACCCATAGAGACCCAGTCATCCTTTGGCGTGCCGAGCGCCCAGCTGCGCATATGATCAATGGCAGCATTGGCTGCCGAAGCGGCCGATGATGCGCCTCTGGCTTCGATAATAGCGGCGCCGCGTTGCTGCACCGTGGGTATAAAGTCGTCGTCATACCAATCCATATCGATCTGCGCGATGGCCGACTCACCACTCACTAAAACGTGATGCAGATCTGGGTATTGGGTTGCAGAGTGATTTCCCCAGATGGTCATTTGCTGAATGTCGTTGACGGTTTGCCCCGTCTTCTGGGCAAGCTGCGTTTTTGCGCGGTTATGATCCAGTCGAGTCATGGCAGTAAATTGTCTGGGATCAATGTTGGGCGCATTGCGCTGCGTAATTAAGGCATTGGTGTTGGCTGGGTTGCCCACTACGAGGACTTTGATGCCTCTGTTCGCGACTTGATCAATGGCTTTGCCTTGTACGCCAAAGATAGCGGCGTTGGCTTCAAGTAGATCTTTTCTTTCCATTCCCGGCCCACGGGGGCGCGCACCCACGAGTAAGGCATAGTCGCTATCTTGAAAGGCAACCGCTGGATCATCGGTGCAAATCACGCCCGCGAGTAGGGGAAAAGCACAGTCATCTAGTTCCATCTTGACGCCATTGAGAGCGGTCATCGCCGGCGTGATATCCAGTAGCTGCAGAATCACAGGTTGCTCTTCTCCCAGCATGGAACCCGACGCGATGCGAAACAGCAGGGCGTATCCAATTTGGCCTGCGGCTCCAGTGACAGTCACGCGAACGGGTGCTTTCATAGTGTTGCTCCTTGGTATGCGGGAGATTTAAAACCAGCGATGGTTACCGGACACGGATTTTCCTTTCTGATCGTCTAAAACTCAAGCTTCTTTCTCAATCGAGCGCTCAATCGAGCGCTCATCGGCGCCGGCGCTTGCGAGGCGTTACCGCTTTTCATGGGGGTAAATCGCACCGAGGCGTCAGAAAGTGAGCAGGTAGTGGGTGCAATGGGGTAGCAGTCTGAGCCGATCGGTGCTGGTCATTGTCGAGCATGTGATGAAGTATTTTGCGTCTCAGAGCGCTGTCTCCTATCATCCCCACTCGACCAACAACAAAAGCCCGAACGGTTTCGCTGCGAATGCGAAAACCGCCATCGGCCCAACGGGGACAGTCATTATCAGCGACCTAGCGCACAAAGATCCTCGAAAAAGCCAGCTGGAGTTCAATAAGCTTCGAAAGCGATTACGTCGACAGATGGGAAAGGCTATTGCGGACTATACCTTGATCGAGCAGGGCGACCGAGTAATGGTCTGTATTTCGGGCGGCAAGGATTCGCACGTCATGCTCGAGCTGCTGATTGCACTGCGAGAGAGTGCGCCAATAGATTTTGACATTGTTGCAGTGACACTCGATCAGAAGCAGCCCGATTATCCGGAGGAGGTGTTGCCTGCGTATTTGGAGACGCTGGGCATCCCTTTTTATATTCTTGAGCGCGACACCTATAGCGTCGTTAAATCGGTGATTCCCGAGGGTAAAACAACCTGTGGTCTTTGTTCTCGTCTGCGTCGGGGCACGCTCTACGGTTTCGCAGAGGAGATTGGTGCGACCAAGATCGCGCTCGGCCATCATCGCGATGATATTGTTGAGACATTATTCCTCAATTTGTTTTTCGGTGGAAAACTAAAAGCAATGCCCGTCAAGCTGCGAAGCGACGATGGGCGTAATGTGGTGATTCGGCCTTTGGCCTATTGTCGTGAGTCGGATCTGGCTCGTTATGCCGCGGCGCAAGCATTCCCTATCATCCCCTGCAACCTGTGTGGCACACAGGAGAATTTGCAGCGTCAGGAAATCAAACAGATGCTACAGCAATGGGAAAAGCAGTACCCCGGCCGAACTGAGACGATATTTCGCTCGCTGAGTAATGCAGCGCCCTCGCATCTGCTGGATCGGACGCTGTTTGATTTCTCTGGGTTGAGCGTAGAGCGCGATGACAGTTTAGGCTTGCCCGACATCCGGGTTGTGAATCTGTCATGACGCTATTGGCCGCCGCAGAGGTTTCCATTGAGCGAGGCGAACGTCGCTTGCTGCAAGCTGTCAATCTGTCGGTAGAGTCGGGGCAAGTATGGCAAGTGTTGGGTGCCAACGGTGTTGGCAAGAGCAGCTTGTTAAGAGCGCTAGCGGGGTTGGCCCGATTCGGGGTTGAGGGGTCGATCTCTCGATTCGAGCCGTTGCTTTACTTGGCACACGCACCTGCGATTAAGCGTGCACTGAGCCCTCTTGAAAATCTGCGCTGTCATCCCGCATGCGATATCACTTCCACACCCGCACAAATCGAAGCGGCGCTGGCAGCCCTTCAGCTGGGTGGGTTTGAAAATCAACCCGTTGGGTCGCTATCAGCGGGACAGCAACGTCGGGTCGCTTTGGCCCGGCTACTGCTGACTGATGCGCGACTGTGGTTGTTGGATGAGCCGTTTACGGCGCTTGATGGGTCAGGCTGTGACTGGCTGGAGGATTGTATTCGTCGTCATATCAGTGCTGGGGGTGCCGTCATTTTTACAAGCCACCAACCCAGCCGTTTCAGCGAGCTTCAGCAAGATTTGGACTTGGCGCATTATGCTGTCTGCTGATCGCCCTAGTCTCTCTTTACCAACGGCCTTCGGCCGCCAATTCCGTCGACATGGCAAGGCATTGATGGCGAGTCTTGCGGATGTGGCCAATCCACTGCTTTTTTTCTTTATGGTGGTGACGCTATTTCCGCTTGGCTTGGGCCCAGATCCGATGCAACTGGCGTCGATGGCGCCGGGGATTTTGTGGGTTGTGGCGCTACTGGCGAGCCTCATGGTGAGTGCGAGGATGTTTGCATCCGACTTCGAAGACGGCAGTCTTGAGCAGATGGCGCTGGCGCCCCACCCGCTGTCGGTGCTCGCGCTAGGTGAGGTAGCGGCACATTGGCTCGCCACGGGATGCTTATTGGCATTGGTTTCGCCTCTGTTTGCCATGATGTTGGGTTTGCCGTCTCAAGGTCTGGGCGTGCTCATGGTGAGTTTATTACTGGGTTCGCTGTGTCTAACGCTGATTGGTGCAGTGGGAAGCGCGCTGACCGTCAGTATTCGCAGGGGGGGGGTTGCTTCTCTCACTATTAATTATTCCGCTCAATGTGCCGGTGCTTATCTTTGGTACAGCCGCCGTTACCGAAGCGGTAATGGGCAGAGATCCGTCAACTTGGCTGGCGCTCATGGGTGCGTTGGCGGCGGGCATGCTGGCGCTGGCGCCACTGGCTGTTGGCGCTGCGTTGCGTATTTCACTTGATAGTTGAGTGTCGCTGCAGGCGAACGGCGTCAGAATATGAATTAGGCCTCAAGGCGAGGGTTTAGGCGCTATAATGCCAAGCATGTGGTCGTTTATTCACAAGTTGGGGTCTCCCCCTTGGTTTTTTGGATTCAGTGGCACTATGGTGCGCTGGCTATTGCCAGTGACGCTGGTGTTGCTCGTCTTGGGGGCTTGTTGGGGATTGCTGGTCGCCCCCCCAGACTTTCGTCAGGGTAATTCCTATCGCATTATTTATATCCACGTGCCTGCAGCTGTTGTGGCACTGGCGGGCTATTACGTGATGGCCATCGCTGGCGCGATCAGTTTGATTTGGCGGATTAAAATGGCCGATGTGGCTATGCGGGCGGCTGCCCCCGTGGGCGCTGTACTGACCGGTGTCGCATTGGTGACCGGCGCGATTTGGGGCAAGCCGACATGGGGCGCCTGGTGGGTATGGGATGCGCGGATTACGTCTATGCTGATCCTATTCTTCCTTTATCTCGGCGTGGTCGCATTGTTTGAAGCCTATGAGAACAAGGCTGCTGCGGCAAAGGCTTGTGCGGTACTGACTTTGGTCGGCACCGTCAATATTCCCATCATCTATAAGTCAGTGGATTGGTGGTACTCGCTGCATCAACCTGCATCGCTCAAGTTCACGGGCGAGTCGGCTATTGATGCCAGTATGTTGTATCCCTTATTGGTCATGATCGCTGCATTTTATTTGCTCTTTGCGGTGTCGATGCTGCTGAATATGCGGGCAGAGTTGCTCTGGCATCATCGCAATGCGAATTGGTTACGGCAACGATTGGATGTGTCCTGATGTATTTTGAATCCCTTGCTGCGGCATGGCATATGGATGGTCATGGTGGCTATGTTTGGTTGGCTTACGCACTGACCGCGATGGCTTTAGTGTTGATGGTTTGGTTGCCGCTGGCACGCTTTCGTCGGCACTTGCGATGGGTCATCGCGGACCAGCGACGGCAAATCGATGACAATCGGCTATAAATACGGGTAACACTCTGCCTTCTCAGCGAGAAGGCTCATTGAAAGGCGCGGGCACTATGACATATCAATCCATTAAGGCAGTCACTGCTAAGCGATCCGCCACCGGGTGGAGGGACTGAAATGCACCCTGCGCGAAAACAACGCCTCATTTTGGTGAGCCTTGTGGTGATGCTCTCGAGCACCGCCATTGGTTTGGCGGCTTACGCACTGAGAGATAACATCAATTTGTTCTATCCGCCGGCTGAAGTCGTGGCGGGCAAGGCGCCGGTCGATCGCACTATCCGGCTGGGGGGAATGGTGGTGGAGGGCAGTATTGAACGTAGCGCCGATGAGCTCGACACCACCTTTTGGGTGACGGATTACAAAGCGTCGGTCGCTATTCGCTTCAGTGGTATCTTGCCAGACTTATTCGCGGAGGGTGAGGGTATCGTCGCTGAGGGTCAGCTCGACGAAAAGGGTGTGTTGATTGCGACGCAGGTACTGGCGAAGCATGATGAAAATTATATGCCTCCTGAGGTTGCCGCGGCGCTCGAAGGGAATACGCCACGCTCCGCCGCGCCGTACCAGCCATGATCCCAGAAATAGGACACCTCGCCCTCATTATCGCCTTCGTCTTCGCGATGGGCCTCGCAGTGATACCGATGTGGGGAGCGATGCGCGGGAATAGTGCTGCGATGAATCTCGCGCCCACTCTGGCACTGGGCGTCCTGGTGTTTGTGTCGATTGCCTTTGGCATGCTCGCTATCAGTTTCCTCAACGATGACTTTTCAGTCGCTGTCGTCGCAGCAAACTCAAACAGCTTGCTGCCGGCCATCTTTAAGTTTTCTGCTTTGTGGGGTAACCACGAAGGCTCCCTTTTATTGTGGGTGCTCATACTATCTGGATGGATGGCGGCGGTGTCATGGTTCAGTCAGGGGCTGCCAAGCGTGATGGTTGCTCGTGTCTTGAGCGTGATGGGCATGATCGCGATCGGGTTTCTTGCTTTCTCCCTCCTCACCTCGAATCCCTTCGAGCGCTTGCTGCCTAACATACCCCTCGACGGCAATGACTTAAATCCGCTGCTTCAGGACCCTGGACTCATTATTCATCCGCCGTTGTTATACATGGGCTACGTTGGATTATCGGTGCCTTTCGCTTTTGCGATCGCGGCATTGTTGGGGGGCAGATTGGATGCCTCGTGGGCGAGATGGTCGCGTCCATGGACCAATGTAGCCTGGGGATTTTTGTCACTGGGGATCATGCTGGGAAGCTGGTGGGCTTATTACGAATTAGGATGGGGTGGCTGGTGGTTCTGGGATCCGGTTGAGAACGCCTCCTTCATGCCTTGGTTAATGGGCACGGCTTTGGTGCACAGCCTCGCTGTCACTGAGAAACGAGGGGTGTTTCGGGCGTGGACAGTATTGCTCGCCATTTTCGCTTTTTCATTGTCATTGCTGGGGACATTTTTGGTGCGCTCGGGGGTCCTAACCAGCGTCCATGCCTTTGCCTCTGATCCAGAGCGCGGGCTATTTATTTTGATATTTCTCGCACTGGTCATTGGCGGTTCGTTGCTATTGTATGCCCTCAGAGCCCCCACGGTGGCGAGCCGCATTAATTACACGGTGGTGTCACGAGAATCGCTACTGATGGTCAACAACCTCGTTTTCACGGTATCCACCATCATTGTGCTGCTCGGCACACTTTTCCCGTTGGTGATGGATGCGTTTTCGTTGGGCAAATACTCTGTGGGCCCCCCTTATTTCAACGCGGTGTTCGTCCCTTTAATGGCATTGGTCATGCCCTTTATGGCCATTGGGCCTCTGTCGCGATGGCGTGAGGATTCCGCTGCTCGCTGGCTGCACGAGTTGCTCGTTCCGGGAGCAGCGGTGGTGGTGTTTGCGCTGGCGGTGCCGCTACTTTTTGGAGGGCCTTTTAATGTTTGGATCGCCATGGCTGTGCTGCTCTCGGGATGGGTGGTGATGGGCGTATTGAAAGACTTGTGGCGTCGTCTAGGGGCGGGCTCTGGCTATGGGTTGAGGTGGCAGGCGTTAACCCCGAGTTTCCTGGGGATGGCGATGGCGCATTTGGGTTTTGCGGCGGTGGTAATGGGCGCGGTAGTGGTGACCCAGTTAAACGAAGAGCGTGATCTGCTTATGGAAGTGGGAGACGTTGAATTACTCGGCGGGTATCGGTTTGAGTTGACGGGTCTATCCCGTCAGGCGGGACCCAACTATATGGCAGATCAGGCAGTTTTTGAGGTGACTCAGGGAGATAAGATTATTGCGACATTGGTTCCCGAAAAGCGCCGTTACTTTGCGAGCGGGCAAATGATGACGGAGGCCGCCATTGACGCGAGCATTTGGCGCGACCTTTACATCGCGCTAGGTGAACCGATCGAAGCCGGTGCCTGGGCGGTGCGACTACAGTTTAAACCCATGGTGCGCTGGTTATGGCTGGGGGGTGCATTCATCGGCTTTGGTGCGCTTGTGACAGTCGCAGACAGACGCTACCGCAGGCAGTCAGCGCGGCATACAGCCACGGTAGCGGAGGCGACCGGGCTTGCGAGTTAAGCGATTCATTCCATTAGCCGCCTTTGCACTGCTGGCGTTATTGCTTTTCAAGGGACTGTCTATTGATCCAACGGCCCTGCCGGCAGCCCGCCTAGGTCAGCCTTTTCCTGACTTTAGTCAGCCAGAGCTTATGACCGAGGAAATCATTGGCGCGTCGGCGCTGCGACCTCGGCCTGCGCTGGTCAATGTGTGGGCGACGTGGTGCTATTCTTGCCGTGTTGAGCATCCGTATCTGCTGACACTGGCGGAGCAGGGTGTCCCTATTTACGGGCTTAACTATAAAGATGACTCAGAGAAGGCACGGCAATGGCTTGCTGAGCTTGGAGATCCTTATCGTCTGAATATCGCTGACGGCGACGGGACTGTGGGTCTTGATCTGGGCGTATACGGCGCCCCTGAAACGTATGTCTTAGGGCCGGATGGCGTCATTTTGCATCGGCATGTGGGCGTACTTGACGAGGCGGTGTTCGAGCGAGACATCAGCCAGTGGTTTACAACCTCTGCAAGGGTGGCTCAAGCAGGTTCGGTGGAGGGCGGTGAATAATGGGCCGTTTGCTTTGCGCGCTGATTCTGATGTCCTCTTCGGCGTGGGCGGTCATTGAAACGTATGAATTCTCTTCCCCTGACTTGGCCTCCCGATACCACCTATTAAGTCAGGAGTTGCGCTGTCCCAAATGTCAGAATCAAAATATCGCAGACTCTAATGCGCCCATTGCTCGCGATTTGCGAGTGGTGCTGTATGAGCAGTTAGAGGCCGGTCAAAGCGATGCACAAATTCTCGATTTTATGGTCGCGCGCTACGGTCAATTCGTTCGCTATCGCCCTGAGGTTGATCGCCAGACGGCCCTCTTGTGGTGGTCACCTGTGCTACTTTTGGTGCTGGGTGGTTTCGGGCTGGCGGGTCACTTTCGCAAAAAAAGTTATCATCCTGAGCCCGAGCTGACAGCTGCCGAGCGTGAGCACGTCAATCGATTGCTTGAGGACCGGCTCCCTTGATCGATTATTTTTGGATCGCAGCAGCGGCGCTGTTACTCGGCGCGATAGTGTGGGTAACAATGTTGCCCCGGTATTGGCAACGAGACTACCCCGCAGAAACGAATGAAGACTGGCTGCGTCTCAGGCAACGCGAGTTAGCGGAGGAGTCAGCGCAGTTGCAGCAGGATGCCGCACTGCGGCTCATCGAGGATGGCATCGTCGATGAGTTGCCGAGCTCAATGGATTCTGTCATCCCGTCTAAAGCCGCGCAGTGGGCGGGTATCGTGATCTTAACGCTATCTGTAGTGCTGCTTTACCAGCGATTAGGAGGCTGGGAGGATGTCAATATTGCCCGAGCGTTATCAGATGTTGAGCGCGCTCAGCCGGCCGATATTATCGCCCTGATATCGCGGATTGAGACCCGCGCAGAGGCGAGGCCCGCTAATGCAGATTATGCGCTGTTGCTGGGAGAGTATTACTTGTCGGGCAATGATCCGGCGGCGGCGTTCGAGTACTTTGATCGGCTCGTGGTGATGGGTGCGACGGCGCCTGAAATTTTAGGTAAGGCTGCTCAAGCAGAATTTCTCGCCAATGATCGCCAACTCAGTGCCACAGCGCGCGCACGGGCAGAGCAGGCGCTGGCGGTGAATACTGCGGAACCGGCAGCGCTGGCGACGTTGGGTATGGCTGCGTTTGAGGAGGCCGACTTTCGCGCCGCGGTTAAGTATTGGGAGCGCCTGCAAGCGCTGGAACCACCCGGTTCTCCGGGCTACACGATGTTGGCACAGATTATCGAACGCGCGCGAGTGGCGTTAGGTGAGGCACCCTCATTGCTGGCTGACGATTCACCTGAAGCGCCATCCGCTGCGCCAGCTGGTTCGCTGGGTGTCGATGTGATGGTCAGGCCGTCTGAGGGCGCGCCTGTGCCGCCTGCAGGGTCGGTGGTGTTCGTGCTGGCACGCGCAGCAGGTGCTGAGCAGGGTATGCCTATCGCGGTCAGTCGCGTTCAAGCAGAGCGTTGGCCGATGGCGGTAAGACTAGATGATCGACAATCGATGGCAGGCCAGCTGATATCTGAGGTCGAGGCCGTATCGATAGAGGTTCAGGTGTCGATTGATGGCCAGCCTGGCCGTGACAACGCACTGTATTGGGGTCGGGTTGATGCCGTGACAGTGGGGGTTGCCGAGCCGGTTGTCATCACCTTAGGGGACCAATAGCGGGCTAATTCAGCATCAGCCATAGTGTTGTTGCTCGGAAGCATATACACTACATCTTGTGTTTTTAGCTCGCTTCGATGTATCACGTGTCGACAGCGAACCTGACAGGTATCCGGATAAATAAATGCGCCTGAAATCCATCAAGTTGGCCGGTTTTAAATCCTTCGTTGACCTCACTACCGTGCAATTTCCGGGCAATATGTGTGCGGTTGTCGGCCCCAACGGTTGTGGCAAGTCCAACATCATCGATGCGGTGAGATGGGTGATGGGCGAAAGCTCTGCAAAGACGTTGCGTGGCGAGTCCATGACAGACGTTATCTTCAACGGAACGACGAGTCGCCAGCCGGTTAGTCAGGCGTCTATTGAGCTGATTTTTGACAACACAGAGGGCAAAGTTGCAGGCGAATTTGCGGCCTATAACGAAATTTCTGTGCGACGTGTGGTCACCCGAGAGGCTCAGTCGGAATATTACTTAAACGGCGCAAAGTGCCGCCGACGCGATATTACGGATTTATTTTTGGGCACCGGATTGGGGCCGCGCAGCTATGCAATTATCGAGCAGGGTGTCGTGTCACGGCTCATCGAATCCAAGCCAGAGGAACTGCGGGTTTTCATCGAAGAAGCAGCGGGGATTTCGAAATACAAAGAACGTCGCAAAGAGACCGAGAATCGGATGCGCCGCACTGGAGAAAATCTAGAGCGGTTGACTGATCTGCGCGATGAACTGCAAAGAAATCTCGCGCACCTGGATCGACAGGCGCGAGCCGCGGAGAAGTACGCCGAGTTAAGGACCGAAGAACGGCAGCTGCAAAGTGAGTTGTTTGCCATTCAGTGGCGCAATTTAATGGCGTCCAAAGGCGCTGTGTCGGGACAAATTGCCTCGTTGGAGGTCAAGCGCGAGGCGGCCAAGGCGGAGGTCACTCACACCGCTAGTCAGTCGGAAACGACGCGGGCCGATCAGACAGCAGCGACCGATGCGCTGCATTCAGCTCAAGAGCATTACTACAGCGTCGGCGGTGAGGTGACTCGCATTGAGCAGGCATTGCGATATGCGCAAGAGCGCCGCGGTGAGTTGCAGCGAGACCTCGAACAAACACGCTCCAACCTGCAACAAACCCGGCAACACCTCGAGGGTGATCAGCAACAATTGGTTAAGTGGCAGGAGGAGCTGCAGCGGGCAGAGCCGACTTTGGATGAGCTCAGGGCCGCCTCGAAAGCGGCGACTGAAAATTTGCAAGTAGCTGAGCGTGCCATGCAAGTGTGGTCCCAGTCCTGGGACGGGTTTAACGACCGAGCACAGGGTCCAAGTCAGACGGCTGAAGTGCAACAGAGTCGTATCGTTTATCTCGAACAGGTGCTGATCAAACTGCAAGAGCGTATTCAACAGCAGAAAGTAGAATCGGAGTCGTTGGCGACGGATCAGGGTGACGCAGCAGTGGAGCCGTTGCAGGCTAATATCGACAAGGCTGATCGCGATATCCAGCGCAAAGAGGAAGAGATCGAACAGTTGCAGCAGCAACTGACGGAGTCTCAAGCCGCCATTGAGCAAGCTCGACAGCAGCAGGATGCGGTAAGAGCCAGCATTCAAGAAAACCGCGGACACATAGCGTCGCTATCAGCGTTGCAAGAGGGCACCTCGGATGATCGTGAGCGCATCGCATTGGCGGACTGGATAGAGACGGAATCTCTGCAGTCATTAGGGACTGTCTATGCTGCCTTGGAGGTCGATGTGGGGTGGGAGGCGTCGATTGAGCAGGTGTTAGGTGAGGCACTGTCAGCGCACGTGCTAACTGCGTCGGACATGGCAAGTTTGCCGAACGTGGCAGCATTGCCAGCGGGTGCCTTTTTGGTAGACCAAGGGTCTTCTGCGGGGGATAGCCCCAGCGGGACCCTAGCGGCGCATGTCAAGGGCCCGGCCGGTATTGTCCAGTGGCTGCACTCGATCAAGGTAGCGGCCGATCTTTCAGAAGCGCGGCAAAGATGTGCCGAGCTGGGGCCGCATGAATCTATTGTGACTCAGGATGGACATTGGTTGGCGAACGGCTGGCACCGACGCAGATCCGATGCGGATGCAGCGGCTGGTATTATTGCCCGTCAAGGGCAATTGGAATCGATTCAGGCAGCGCTCGCTTCAGGTAACGATGAAGCCAGTGCCATAGAGGCCTCACTCAGTGAGCTACTGAGTGCTCGCGGAGCGCTTGAAAAAGCAGTCTCTCAGACTCAGCAGAGTTTGCAGCAGTTGATCAACGAGCGCGCAGAATGGATCTCGGAGCGAAGGGCAGTTGCCACGAAGCTTGAGCAACAAATCCAGCGTCGAAATCAATTACAGGAAGAAATCAACGAGAGCAGTCGGCAATACGAGCAGGAGCAGGCACATCTTGCGCAAGCGAGGCAGACGCTGAGCGCTTCACTCGACCAAATGGATCTTGACCGAGCCGAGCGGGATAAGCTTCAAAAAGAGCGGGTGGCTTTGACCGACGCATTATCCGAGCAGCGAGAGTCTGCCCGGCTGTCTTCGGACGAACTGATGCGCTCCGAACTGCAATGCCAAAACTTGGTAACACAAGTGGCCACATTAAAAGAAAGCCTCTCTAGGATGGAGCTGCAGCGGGAAAGTCTAGAGTCACGAGAGACTGAGCTTTGCGATACGTTACCGGTTGGAGAGGACCCTGATGCCGAAAATAAAGCCAAGTTAGCGGAGCGACTCGATCAGCGAGTCAGTGCTGAGGCGGAGCTTAACGTTCAACGGGCGCGGGTTGGCGATATTGAGGCTAAGTTGCGGGAACTCGATAAGCTGCGGCTTGAGCAGGATCAGGCTGTGCAAGCGCTGCAGGCGGAAATAGAGGGCTATCGTCTGCAGGAGGCCGAGAGCGGTGTGCGGATTGAGTCACTGGTAACTGAAATTGAAAAGCGAGACGGGGTGCCGCAGGAAATTGCAGCCGCGTTACCGGAAGAAGCGAGCGAGTCAGAGTGGCAAGATAAAGTGGTGCGGGCGGAAGCCAGGATCAATCGTCTGGGACCCATTAATCTGGCAGCCATTGACGAGCACGCGCAAGCTTCTGAGCGCAAGCAGTACCTCGATGCGCAAAATCAAGATTTGGAGTCGGCGCTTGAGACGTTGCGAGCAGCGATTCGAAAAATTGATAAAGAAACGCGGCAGCGCTTCAAAGACACCTTTGACCAGATTAATACTGGTTTTGCTGAATTATTTCCGCGGGTATTTGGTGGCGGTACCGCCTGTTTAGAAATGACAGGGGACGATTTGCTCGATACGGGCGTCGCTATTTTTGCTCGGCCTCCGGGCAAGAAGAATTCCACCATACATCTGCTGTCGGGTGGAGAGAAGGCGATGACGGCGATCGCACTGGTCTTCTCGATTTTTCAGTTGAATCCAGCACCTTTTTGCATGCTGGATGAGGTTGATGCCCCTCTCGATGATGCCAACGTTGGACGCTACGCGCGAATGGTCCGCGAAATGTCAGAAAAAGTTCAGTTCGTTTTTATTACCCACAACAAAATTACGATGGAAGCGGCAGATCAGCTAATGGGTGTCACGATGCAGGAGCCCGGAGTGTCCCGTCTCGTCACCGTGGATGTGGAAGAGGCAGCGCAATTGGCGGCGAGTTAGGAGGGACTCTGGATGGAACAGCTTTCAATACGCGACTGGATGATCATCATTGGCGGCACGATGATCGTGGGCGTGCTAATCGATGCTGTTCGGCGATACTGGCGAGAGCGGCGGGCTGAGCTGAAGCTGAGTGCTAGGATCGAGCGCGCTTCACTCGGTGAAGAGCAACCCTTTAATTTGTTAACGGAACTACCAAACGGCGGCGCCCGAATTATCCGCCGAGGCGATCTCGGCGAGGACTTGGGGTCTGATGATTGGGAGCCCCTCGATGATGAGAATCTCGACCGTGCTGATGATTCTGCGAAGGTTGGTAATCCTGATCCAATAGATGTGGCGGTAGCGGCCGAGACCGATGATAGCGATGTGATTGCTTCTCCTCTGCCGATTGATACTGGGGCGAGTCAAGCTCCTACTCAAGGTGCTTTTCAAGGCACTACCGAGAAGTCAGAGCCCCTCGTTGCAGTTGCCGAATCGACGGCGCCGGCCGCGGAGGCGTCGCGGCGTCGCACTGTAAAACCGGTAACGACTGCTGATGAGCCCAGCGTTAGCGGCGAATCGAATGATAGCGGCACGGTTGATTGGTTGGAGTCGATTGAGGCTGGTGAGCCTGAACTACCTGAGCATGGACGTTTACCACGCGGGGCCAATACGCATGTGTTCATATTGTATGTGGTGGCTCGCTTAGAAGATGGATTTGCTGGCGCCACTATTCTTGAAACGTTGCTAGCGAATGATTTGCGCTTTGGTGATATGGATTTTTTCCATCGGCATGAGCGGACATCTGGCCGCGGCGCAATAGAGTTTAGTGTCGCCAATATGATGAAGCCGGGCGTATTTGATATTGATAATATGGAGCCGCTGCAGACGAGAGGGTTGATGTTTTTTGTGACCTTGCCGGGCCCTAGCGACATGCTCAAAGCGTTCGATTATATGTACGAGACCGCTAAGCTGGTGGCGAAGGCGCTCGATGGTGATATTCAAGATGAAACGAGAAGCGTCATTACACGTCAGAGTCTTGAGCATATGCGGCAACAGATTCGAGAGCTAGAACGGCGGCTCCTCGTTCGCAGGACCTAATACGCCATGCCTTCCCCAGCGGAAGAGATCGTAGCACTGACAGCGCGCCTTAATCGCTGGGGCGCGGCCTACTTTGAGATCGATACGCCACTTGTTCCTGATGCCGATTACGACGCTGCAATGCTAAGGTTGCGGGCGCTCGAGGCCGATTATCCGGAGTTACGAGCGTCTGACTCGCCGACGCAGCGTGTTGGTGGAGAGCCCCTGAGTGCGTTCGCAACGATTGGCCACCGAATGCCGATGCTGTCCTTGGATAATGCTTTTTCGGAGACTGAGTTGGTTGATTTTCACCGACGGGTCGTCGAGCGCTTATCTGTCAGCGAGATCACCTATTGCTGCGAGCCAAAACTGGATGGCGTGGCCGTTAGTATTGTTTATGAGAACGGGTTGCTAACTCAAGCAGCGACACGCGGCGATGGGGTGAGCGGTGAAGATATCACGGCCAACGTTAAGACGATCAGAAACGTTCCGTTGATGTTGTCTGGGGAGGATTTCCCGCCTTACCTTGAGGTTCGCGGTGAAATTATTATCCCGCGATCGGGCTTTGAACAGATGAATGCGCGAGCGCGGTTGGCAGGGCAGAAGGTATTTGTTAACCCTCGGAATGCGGCTGCGGGCAGCTTACGACAGCTCGATTCTAGTGTGACAGCGAAGCGCCCACTCGAGTTCACTGCTTACTCTGTGGGGGTAGTTGAGGGCTCACTGCCCGCGTCGCATGATGGCACTTTACGCAGCTTGGCAGAGTGGGGTATTCCGATCTCTGAGCATATGCAGACGGTTCTTGGTATCGAGGCGTGCGAGGTCTATTACGAGCAAATGGCAGCCCAGCGAGACGATTTGCCTTTCGATATCGATGGGATCGTTTTTAAAGTCAATTCGCTTGAGCAGCAAGACAGATTGGGGTTCATCTCACGAGCACCCCGGTGGGCGGTAGCGCGGAAATTTCCTGCTCAAGAGGTCAGTACGCGGCTGCTGGGTGTGGATTTTCAAGTGGGTAGGACTGGGGCTATTACACCGGTTGCAAGACTCGAACCGATTTTCGTGGCCGGCGTGACCGTGAGCAACGCCACGTTGCACAATATCGATGAAATTGAGCGTCTGGGCGTTGCGATTGGCGATGTCGTGGTGGTGCGGCGTGCGGGGGACGTGATTCCTCAGATCGTCTCGGTAGTGCGAGAGGAGGCCGACCTTGGCGAGAGAGAACCCATTGTCTTTCCGTCGAGGTGTCCAGCTTGTGGTGCTGCTGTAGAGCGTGCAGCAGGAGAGGCTGCCATACGGTGTGTTGGGGGCGTGGCTTGTCAGGCTCAGCTCAAAGGCGTGGTACGGCACTTTGCGTCGCGGAAAGCGATGAATATAGACGGTCTGGGTGACAAGCTTATTGACCAATTGGTGGATGAGGGGTTGCTCACGTCAGTAGCCGATTTATTTCGGTTAACGAAGGACAGCGTCGGTGCGCTGGATCGGATGGGTGAGAAATCGAGTGAAAATCTGTTGTCATCGGTTGCTGCAGCGCGCCGGACGACGTTGCCTAAATTCATTTATTCCTTGGGTATTCGCGAGGTGGGTGAGGCGACTGCTCGGTCGTTGTCGGAGCATTTCATGACATTGGACGCAATGCTGGCAGCGCCCGTCGAAGCGCTGGAGGACGTAGACGACGTGGGCCCCGTGGTCGCTCAGCACATTCGCGCATTTGCAGTTGATGAGCGTAATAGGGTTGTTCTCGACGAGTTGCAGGCCGCAGGCATCAACTGGCCCGATGTTAAGCTCGACGCAAGCGACGGACCACTTGCCGGCACGATTTGGGTGGTGACCGGAAAGTTAGATGTTATGAGCCGAGAAGAGGCGGAGAGTCGATTGCGGGCACTCGGTGCCAAAACGGCCAGCAGTGTGTCGAAAAAAACCACGTCGGTGGTGGCGGGTCCGGGAGCAGGATCCAAGCGTAAGCGGGCGGAATCACTGGCTATACCTATTATCGATGAGTCGGCATTGCTGGACGTATTGGAGGCGCACGAATGAAGAGAATTGATTCAGGTTATCGAGTGGCTGTGATTACTATTGCGCTATCTCTGACCGCGTGTGTTACCTCACCGCCAGAGCAGGTTGATAACGTTTGCGACATTTTCCGCGAAAAATCAGGCTGGTATGAGGATGCGAAGGAATCCCGGGCGCGCTGGAACGTGCCGATGTCAGTATCGATGGCCTTCATGTACCAAGAGTCTAGATTTGTGGCGACCGCGAAACCGCCGCGCAAAAAGTTGTGGGGTTTTATTCCCGGGCCAAGGCCTTCGGACTCCTACGGTTACTCTCAAGCAAAGGAGGGTACTTGGGACTGGTACCAGAAAAGCACGGGCAATTATGGGGCGGATAGAGATAGTTTTGCTGATGCCATCGACTTTATTGGCTGGTATAACCACGTCTCGCACCAGGAGCTAGGTATCGATAAGCAGGATGCATTTAGATTGTATCTTGCCTATCACGAGGGCCACGGTGGTTATCGAAAGCAAAGCTATCGCAGTAAGGATTGGCTTGTTGACGTAGCGCGGAAGGTGGACCGCCAAGCGCAGCAATATAATAGTCAGCTTCAGGGTTGTGCTGAGGAGTTAGAGCCTAGAGGTTGGTTTGACTGGTGGTAAGTGTTGCTGTCATAGCGTTTTAACGTTGCGATTTTTTGCTGCTTTGATATCAGCGAATGGTCTGGTGATGAATTTGCCTCTGAAGCGAGGGGACTGGAGAAAAGGTGATAGTTAAGAAAGTATTGGTGGTCGATGATGAGTCGGGGATTCGGCAAATGCTCAGACTGGCGCTTGAGACCGCTGATTTCGAGGTTTCTGAAGCCGACAACATTACCGATGCATACCAACATATCACCCAAAACACCCCCGATATTGTCTTACTCGACTGGATGCTGCCCGGGGGGACCGGCATTGAACTCCTGCGCCGTCTTAAAAAAGAGGAGGCGACGCAGGGAGTACTGGTGATCATGCTGACCGCCAAGGCGCATGAAGACAATGTCATTCAGGGGTTGGAGGTAGGCGCTGACGATTACATGACCAAACCTTTCGCACCCAAGGAGTTGCTCGCCAGAATGCGGGCGCTGCTAAGGCGGACGGTTCACGAGGACGTAGATAGTGAGCTGCGAGTAGGTAATTTGGTGATAGAACTGAATAGTCATCGGGTGATCGTTGACGGAAAAGCGTTAGATATGGGACCTACCGAGTTCAAGTTACTGCAGTTTTTTATGTCTAATCCGGATCGCGTTTATTCACGTGCCCAGCTGTTGGATCGTGTCTGGGGTGTCAATATCTACGTGGAGGAGCGAACGGTCGACGTCCATATTCGTCGGCTTCGTAAAGCGCTTCAGGCGGGTGCGCCGCGTTATAGCGATTTGGTACAAACGGTGCGCGGCGTGGGTTATCGCTTCTCAGATCGGGATATCGCATTGACGTGAAAGCAAGCCCCATTTTTTTGCTCGAAATCAAGCGGTTGGCGTTTGCCGCATGCAGCGCAATAGCGTGGGGTGCGGTGACCGGTGACTGGCGGCAGGCGCTATTCGTCTCCATGGTCGTGCTCCTCCTGCTATGGGGATGGCAGCTTTCAAGGCTGTATCACTGGTTTTCGCATCCAGAGGAGTTTCCGCCTATTGATGGACCTGGGATGGGGGGGCTTCTTCATGATGTTTATGTGTTGCGCAGTCGAGCCATTCAGGCCTCATCGTCACCTCAGCGTTCACAGCCTTACCTGAAAGAATCGCTGGCTTCGATGAGAGAGGCCGCTTTGATTATTAGCGGCTCAGGCAAATTATTGTGGTGCAACGAAGCCGCCGAATATTTACTGGGTGTTCGATTTGCTGATGAAGAGGGAAAGCGACTGACTGACTTAATGTCTAGCCCCGCTCTCGCTGCATATATTGAGGAGAATAACTTTCAAAAGCCACTGCGTATTCAACGAGGTGTTGAGTCGGAGGCCTGCCTACAATTTGAGTTTTCCAAATTTGGCGCGGATGATCGGCTGGTTTTTGTAAAAGACGTCACCGAGCAAGACAAGTTAGAACGCATGCGTCGTGATTTCGTTGGTAACGTGTCTCATGAGTTGAGGACGCCGCTGACTGTGATTAAAGGGTATATCGAGACGCTCCAAACCTTGATGCCCGACTCGGATTCGACTTTGCAGACGTCGTTGCGTGTCATGGATACTCAGTTGGTGCGCATGGAAAATTTGGTATCTGATTTACTCTGGCTGTCCAGCATTGAAAGTATTGAGGGAGAGCGTAAAGAAGGCCAGATTGACATGGGGGCCTTACTATCAGACTTGATACACGAATTGACCCCCGCTTGGCCTGATAGGACCCTTAGTCTTGAGGTCTCAACCACGCAGCAGATTCTAGGAGACGAGAATGAACTGCGGAGTGCTGTCAGCAATTTGATTGTTAACGCGCTGAAGTATGGGGAGGATAGCCCCGTGGTCGTGAAATGGATTGATTCCGCAGTGGGACCTGCGTTGCTAGTGCAAGATAAGGGTCTGGGTATCGCGGCCAAGCATATCCCCCGTTTGACAGAGCGCTTTTATCGCGTCGACAAAAGCCGCAGTCAGGCAATTGGCGGCACGGGCCTGGGACTGGCGATTGTGAAGCATGTAGCGGTGTCCCATGAAGCCAAGCTTTTCGTGGATAGTGAGCTAGGGCGTGGCAGTTGTTTTCGGCTGGTGTTTCCGTCGGCTCGTGTTGTCACTCGCCCGAGCAGGGCTGGGGTGGAAGATCACCCGCTAGGTCTTTTGCAGTGACCTAAAGACTCTTTTGCAGTGACCTGATAACTCTTCTGCAGTGACCTGATAATATAGGCGCTTACGAATGGCATGTCGCGTCTGCGATAGAGAGCATCAAGTTATGAGCCGGTTTTGGACTAAAACAGTCAGTGATTTGACGCCGTATGTTCCCGGTGAGCAACCATCCTCGCCTACGTTGTTAAAACTGAATACGAATGAGCACGCGTTGCCGCCATCTGACGCAGTGATGGCGGCGGTTCGTTCATCTCAGGCCGAGCAATTAAGACGCTATCCGGATCCGACAGCCAAGGGTTTAATAGAGGCTATCGCTGAGACAGAGTCATTAGCCACTGATCAGGTTTTTGTGGGCAACGGATCAGACGAAGTGCTCGCGCATATTTGGTTAAGCTTGCTGGCTGATCGTCCGGTGCAGACTCTGGATACGACTTATGGGTTCTATCCTGTGTGGGCGCAGTTATACCAGTCAACACTCACTGAAGTGCCGGTGCTGGCCAATTTTAGGGTTGATGTAGATGCGCTGATGGCATCACCGCATGCGGTGGTGCTTGCTAACCCCAACGCGCCAACGGGTTTGGCACTGAGTCGCCAAGAGATCGAGCGGCTGCTGGCGGATAATCCTAATCGGCTCCATGTTGTGGACGAAGCGTACTATGGGTTTGGTGCCGAGTCAGTGGCGCCGCTGATTGATCGCTATGACAACCTGATTGTCAGTCGCAGTTTATCTAAGAGTCACGCATTGGCCGGGCTTCGTGTCGGATACGCTTTGGCGCAACGAGAGCTGATCGAGGGCCTTAATCGCGTCAAAGATTCCTTTAATTCCTATCCACTGGATGCGGTAGCACAGGCTTCAGCCAAGGTGGCAATCTTAGATTCCCCCTGGCAGGCCCAATCGGCCGCCGTGATCACTGAGAGTCGCAAAAGGATGACGGAGGGACTTGAGGCGCTAGGTTTTGAGGTGCTGCCTTCGTCCGCCAATTTTGTCTTCACCCAACACCCCGCTTTATCGGGGCGCATGCTATTTGATGGGCTCAGGCAACAAGATATTTTGGTTCGTCGCTGGGATAGGCCTCGAGTAGAGCAATGGTTGCGGATTACGGTCGGTACACTCGCGCAGACTGCATCTTTATTGGCGGCTTGCGCTTCGCTGTGCCCCCCTGAGGATGACTAAAACGCCTCCCGCTACGCCGACGAGCTAGCGTCGCCGCAAGATCAGTGAGCCGATGCTGTAGCCCGCACCAAATGAACACAGTACGCCCAGCTCGCCACTGTTGATATCGGCATTGTGTTTATGAAAGGCAATGATCGAGCCTGCGGATGACGTATTAGCGTACTCATCGAGTATGGTGGGAGATTCACTAGGTGCTGGATCTCGACCGAAGACTTTTTTCGCTATGAGATCATTCATGTTTTGGTTGGCTTGGTGCAGCCATATGCGACTAAGGTCTTTGACATCGAGATTCAGCGCGGCCAATTGATCACTAATCTGAGTCGCTACGGCGGGGCAGACTTCTTTAAATACCTTCCTGCCTTCTTGCATAAACAATTTATCAATCTGACCGATGCCACTTTCATCAGTGCGATTAAGGAAGCCAAAATTATTGCGAATATTATTGGAGTAGATTGTCTGAAGGCGTGAATCAACGATGTCCCAGCCAGCGCCTTCTTTGGCGGTTTCACTACTTTCGATGACGACAGCTGTGGCGACATCACCAAAGATAAAGTGTGAGTCGCGATCCCGGAAGTTAAGGTGTCCGGTGCAGATTTCGGGATTGACCATCAGTACCCGCTGCGCACTACCCGAGCGAACCGCATCGCTGGCTTGTTGTATGCCGAAGGTGGCTGAGGAGCAGGCTACATTCATATCAAAAGCAAACCCTGTCGCACCCAGCGCCGCCTGCACCTCAATGGCTACGGCGGGATAGGCTCTTTGCAGATTGGATGCTGCGACGATGACTGCGTCAATATCAGTGCCGACAAGGCCTGCTTGATCTAGCGCTTCTTGGGCAGCGTGGCAGGCAATTTCACACATCACAGAATGGCTGCTATTCGCTCTCTCAGGAATGGCAGGAACCATGCGATCTGGGTCTAAGATCCCTTTTTTATCAATAACATACCGTGACTTAATGCCGGATGCTTTTTCAATAAAAGCGACAGAAGAATGGGTTTTAGGCGCCATATCTCCGCGTTCAATAGCTTCACAGTGTGCTTCATTGTAGCGGTCAACCCACGTATTGAATGACCCGACAAGTTCCTCGTTGCTGATACTGTCTGGCGGTGTGAAGAGGCCAGACCCACTAATCACGGCGGAAATTGTCATTGCAAGCCTTAACGGTCTTTGATGGGTTTAAAGTCTCGCTGCGCCTCACCGGTATAGAGCTGTCGAGGTCTGCCAATTCGGTAGGACCCGCCAATCATCTCATTCCAATGAGCGATCCAACCTACGGTGCGACCGATAGCAAAAATAACGGTGAACATAGACGTGGGTATGCCCAGTGCTTTAAGAATAATACCCGAGTAAAAATCGACGTTAGGGTAGAGTTTTTTGGCGACAAAATACTCGTCTTGGAGGGCAATTTCTTCAAGCCGTTTGGCGATTTCTAGATTCTCGTCTTCGATGCCCAGTTCGGCGAGTACCTCGTCAGCGGCTTCTTTCATCACTTTAGCGCGAGGGTCAAAGTTTTTATAAACACGGTGTCCAAAACCCATCAAGCGGAATGGGTCGTCTTTGTCTTTCGCGCGCGCGATAAATTCGTCGATCCGGTCTACCGTGCCAATTTCTTCAAGCATCTTCACCACGGCCTCGTTAGCGCCGCCGTGAGAGGGGCCCCATAGGGCTGCGATGCCAGCTGCAATACACGCAAACGGATTAGCCTGAGAAGAGCCAGCGAGTCTCACGGTTGAAGTTGATGCGTTTTGCTCATGATCTGCGTGTAACAGGAATATGCGATCCATTGCTCGAGCGATCGTTGGCGAGACCTTCGTTGGCTCACAGGGGTTGCCAAACATCATGTGAAGAAAATTTGCCGCGTAGTCAAGATTGTTGTCGGGGTACATGAAAGGCTGGCCAATCGAGAACTTGTAACTCATTGCCGCTAACGTGGGCATTTTTGCAATCAGTCGGAAGGCGGCGACTTCTCGATGCCATGGATCGGAAATGTCGGTGGAGTCGTGATAGAAGGCGGATAGTGCGCCGACGACACCGCACATGATGGCCATCGGATGCGCATCTCGGCGGAAGCCGTTAAAAAAGGTTCTGATCTGCTCATGCACCATCGTGTGGTGCGTCATGATGTCGACAAATTCGGCTTTTTCAGCAGCAGTGGGAAGCTCGCCGTTGAGCAATAGGTAGCAGGTCTCTAAGTAGTCCGAATGCTTAGCAAGTTGCTCTATCGGGTAACCTCGGTGAAGCAAAACCCCCTTTTCGCCATCGATAAAGGTGATTTTTGACTCACACGCCGCGGTGGAGGTAAAGCCGGGGTCGTAAGTGAAGTAGCCGTTCGCTGTCAGTGTGCCGACGTCAACGACATCTGGACCAAGCGTGCCAGAGTGCACCGCTAAATCAATGGTTTGCTGGGATCCATCCTCATGAGTGAGGTTAAGGGTCGCATTCTTTTCTGACATTAGACTATCTACCGCGTCGTGTTGGGAGGTTGCCAAACTAATGCTGACCGCCGGTCATGTCAATTTCGATGTGTTAGTTCTTGACCGGCAGACGCCAACAAATTGTAATCAATTGTCAGCACACCTATACTGCGCCCCGATGAAATTCTGGCACGTTCCAGATCCGCCCGCTTTAACGAGACTAATCTGAGAGCTATTGTGAGACCGACCTCAAAGGACACACGTCCAGTTAATCTGGATTTGGGTACGATCCAGCTACCCGTTACTGCTTATGCCTCTATCGCCCATCGCGTGACCGGTGTGCTGATGTTTTTTGCCAGCTTTTTGCTGTTATGGGCGCTCGACCGCAGTTTGGCGTCTGAGGACTCTTTTGACGCGCTGGTTGCGGTCTTGTCATCGCCAGTCGCTAAACTGTTGATGTGGGGGATCGCCTCCGCGTTGACTTACCATGCGTTAGCCGGTGTGAAGCACCTCGTGATGGACGCGGGCGTAGGAGAGACCATGCGAGGCGGTGTTGTCGGTGCGCGCATCGTTTTTGTTGCGGCACTCGCTGCAGCAGTGTCATGGGGGGTAGCGATATGGTGACCTCGGTAACGAGTTTTAGTCGCACCGGTCTGTCCGATTGGCTTATTCAGAGAGTCACGTCGATTATATTATTGGCATATTTTCTGCTCATCGCCTACCA
This sequence comes from Luminiphilus sp., assembly GCA_028117185.1. Next base: position 14,917 of record JAOHHD010000010.1, on the reverse strand, counting down.
GTTAATGGGTTCAGTTGACTACACTAGTTGGACAAAGCTCTTCGAGCAGACGTGGATGAAGGTGTTCACGTTAATGGCAGCCCTGTCTTTGGCCGCGCACAGCTGGATTGGTTTGTGGTCTGTCTTCACAGACTACCTGACTGAGCGGATGTTGGGCCCAAAGGGCAATACGATTCGTTTAGTGAGTCAGCTAGCCGCTTCGCTGGCGCTAGTGGGTTACGTAATTTGGGTGGTGGTGATCGTTTGGAGTTAATCCATGTCCGCTAACGGTTGCGCCTATTGCGCCGATGTTCGGGGCGGTGAGGCGGATAAAAAGTGAGTGTTATGAGAACGATTTCTTTTGATGGTGTCATTGTCGGTGGTGGTGGTGCGGGTATGCGCGCAGCGCTCCAGTTAGCGCAGTCCGGCTATAAAACGGCAGTGATTTCCAAGGTGTTCCCGACTCGCTCGCACACCGTGTCGGCTCAGGGCGGCATTACCTGCGCAATTGCCAGCGATGATCCACAGGATGACTGGCGTTGGCATATGTATGACACCGTCAAGGGGTCAGACTACATCGGTGATCAAGAAGCCATTGAATACATGTGCTCCGTGGGTCCAGAGGCTATTTTTGAATTGGAGCACATGGGATTACCATTCTCCCGTACGGAAGAGGGACGTATCTACCAGCGACCTTTCGGCGGGCAATCAAAGAATTATGGAGAGGGGGGGCAGGCGGCTAGAACCTGTGCCGCAGCTGACCGCACGGGTCACGCGTTACTCCACACGCTCTATCAAAACAATATTAAGAACGAGACCGTCTTTTTCAATGAGTGGTTCGCCGTTGATTTAGTGAAAAACCAAGACGGGGCAGTCGTTGGCGTTGTGGCGATCTGTATTGAGACGGGCGAGACTGTCTACGTTAAGTCCAAGGCGACCGTATTTGCGACGGGAGGCGCCGGCCGCATCTATGCCTCCACGACTAACGCCCACATCAATACGGGTGATGGCATGGGGATGGCGCTCCGGGCAGGCGTCCCGGCACAGGATATGGAGATGTGGCAGTTTCACCCGACGGGTATCTACGGAGCCGGCACGCTGGTGACGGAGGGGTGTCGCGGTGAAGGGGGTTACCTCGTTAATAAAGATGGCGAGCGATTCATGGAGCGCTACGCGCCCAATGCCAAAGATCTTGCGGGAAGGGACGTGGTTGCGCGATCCATGGTGCTAGAGATTTTAGAAGGTCGTGGCTGTGGCCCCAATGGCGACCACGTGAAGTTAAAGTTAGATCACCTAGGTGAGGACGTTTTGGAATCGAGGCTCCCCGGTATTTGTGAGCTGAGCCGAACCTTCGCGCACGTTGATCCGGTTAAAGAGCCAATTCCAGTCGTGCCGACCTGTCATTATATGATGGGAGGGATTCCGACTAACGTACACGGTCAGGCACTGACGGTAGACGCAGCTGGCAATGACAGCGTTATACCTGGACTCTACGCGTGTGGAGAGGTTGCCTGCGTGTCCGTGCATGGCGCTAATCGTTTGGGAGGGAATTCGCTACTGGATCTAGTGGTCTTTGGCCGTGCGTCCGGATTATTCATCGAAAAAGCACTGCGGGAAGGCATCGATCTGCGCGATGCAGGCAAAACGGATCTCGAGGCGGCAAGTGCTCGTCTAGATGCGCTGAATGAGCGACAAAAGGGTGAGCAGGTGGCGCCAATGCGTCAAGAGCTTCAAGAAATTATGCAGAACCATTTTGGCGTATTCCGGACGGGTGAGTTCATGCGTGAAGGGATCGCTAAGTTGGCGACACTTCGTGGTCGAATTGAGGAGGTTGTCTTGGCAGATCGCAGTTCGGCCTTTAATACCTCACGCATTGAGTGCCTTGAGTTACAGAATTTATTTGAGACAGCAGAGGCGACCGCTATAGTCGCTGAAGCGCGAGACGAGAGTCGCGGTGCGCACGCCCGAGAGGACTTTACTGAGCGAGATGATGAAAATTGGTTGTGCCACTCGCTTTATCATAGTGAAACAAAACAGGTCTCCAAGCGCAGCGTGAATTTCACCCCGCGTACCGTTGAGACTTTTCAGCCTAAAGCGCGCACTTACTGATTTTTTAGGGAGCCACAGGACATGCTACAGGTCAGTTTATACCGCTATAACCCCGAATCCGATGACGCGCCGCATATGCAGGACTTTTCGGTCGATACTGGCGGTAAAGACTTGATGGTGCTCGACGTGCTCGAGCTCATTAAGGCGGATTATGATGGTAGCGTCACTTATCGTCGGAGTTGTCGAGAGGGCGTTTGTGGGTCGGATGGATTGAATATCAATGGCAAAAATGGCCTTGCCTGCATTACCCCATTGTCTGAGACAGTGAAGGGAGGCAAGCTAGTCATCCGGCCTCTGCCGGGCCTGCCAGTGATCCGCGATCTCGTGGTTGACATGAGCCTGTTTTACGCGCAGTACGAGAAGGTACAGCCCTATTTGCAGAACGCCTCACCCGCGCCTGCGATAGAGCGCTTGCAATCGCCGGAGGAGCGGGCGCAACTCGATGGGCTTTATGAGTGCATTCTGTGTGCCTGCTGTTCAACCAGTTGTCCCTCGTTTTGGTGGAATCCAGACCGGTTTATCGGCCCTGCGGGGTTGTTGCAGGCTTATCGCTTTCTGGCAGATAGCCGAGACACGGCAACTGAGGGGCGATTGGCTAAGTTGGACGACCCGTTCAGCGTTTTTCGTTGTCATGGTATTCAAAACTGCGTCAACGTGTGTCCCAAGGGATTGAATCCTACTAAAGCGATTGGCCATATTCGGACCATGTTGCTGAACAGAGCGACCTAACGGCTCGGTTATTTGTGCCGAAAACCTATAGATTTTATTCATATAGATTGGCGTTGCCCTCGAAACTTTGTATTGAAAGTTATGGGACCCATAACTGATAGTAATTATTTAACGATGGCGGGCGCTAAACGGTAGTTTTTCGGGCACAGCATCGTGTGCTCGCCTCCTCATGCGCATCATTCTCTCCTAAACTCCCTGACGTAACGCGGGGCCTCTGTTGAGAGTGCCTTGCGCTGGTGTCCAATAACACCAAGGGGCGATGGTGACACAGGTGACAAACGGTTTAGGCATGCTGGAGCAGTGGGCGTCTTCCCACATCGCTGGTGGCAATGCAGAGTATGTCGAGGCGCTTTACGAAGCCTATCTGCAGGACCCTAACGCGATTGCGCCCCAATGGCGCGATTACTTTGATCAGCTTCCGCTGGTGCCATCCGAGACACACGCGATGCATGACATTCCTCATACCGTGCTGAGGGAGCGATTCGCGCGTCTATCAAAAATGCGTGTTCGCACGGATGCAACCGTCTCGCAGGATGTGCACGCCACCGAATATGAGCGTAAGCAGGTTCGTGTGGTTCAGTTAATTTCTGCTTATCGACAACGTGGGCATCAGCAGGCAGCGCTTGACCCGTTGGCGCTAGCAGCGCGCCCTCCGGTGCCAGATCTTGATCTGACCTTTCATGAGCTAAGCGATGCCGACCTCGATACCACTTTTCAGGTGGGTACCGCTTATTTGGGTCGCGCAGAAGCGACGCTCGCAGAGATCTGCGAGGCGTTAGAACGAACGTACTGTGGAACAGTTGGCGCTGAGTTCATGCATATCGTCAACACGGAGGAGCGACACTGGATTATGAGCCGAATGGAGTCGGTTCGCAGTGCGCCCGAGTTTTCAGCAGATCAGCGGTTACAGATTTTACGGCAACTCAATGGCGCTGAGGGGCTGGAGCGCTCTCTGGGCTCGAAGTACCCCGGCACCAAGCGGTTTGGCTTGGAGGGCGGAGAAAGTTTAATTCCAATGATGTCCGAGGCCATTCATCGCATTGGTGGCTATGGTGCGAAAGAAATCTGTATTGGTATGGCGCACCGAGGCCGTCTCAATGTTTTGGTTAACATTCTCGGTAAGAATCCAGTCAACTTATTCGACGAATTCGAAGGAAAAGTGACGTACATCGGATCCGGCGACGTGAAGTATCACCAAGGGTTCTCCTCCAATATGATGACGCCGGGCGGAGAGGTGCATTTGGCGTTGGCCTTTAACCCCTCGCACCTCGAGATCGTGTCGCCCGTTGTAGAGGGCTCGGTTCGCGCGCGGCAGGATCGGCGCGAGGATGCTGTGGGTAAAACCGTAGTGCCAATTGTCTTGCATGGCGACGCCGCATTTGCAGGGCAAGGTGTGGTGATGGAGACGTTTCAAATGTCTCAGACCCGCGCTTATCGCACTGGCGGGACCCTGCACATTATTTTGAATAACCAGATTGGTTTTACAACCAGCGCACCTGATGACATGCGCTCGACGGAGTACTGTACTGATATCGCGAAAATGGTTCAGGCGCCCATATTTCATGTTAACGGCGATGATCCAGAGGCGGTGGTTTTCGTGACACAGTTGGCAGTCGATTATCGTAATCAGTTCAACCGCGACGTGGTGATCGATCTGGTGTGTTATCGACGACGCGGCCATAACGAGGCCGACGAACCGTCCGTCACCCAGCCAGATATGTATGAAAAGATAAAATCGCACCCCAGCACGCGAACCCTTTACGCCGCTCGGTTGATCGCTGATGGTGTGCTGAGCGAGCAACAAGACCGTGATTGGGTGGAGCAGTATCGAGAAGCTCTTGAACGTGATGAACCGCTGGTGAGCTCGTTGGTGTCTGAGCCGAATAAAGCGTTGTTCGTCGATTGGTCGCCTTACCTTGGGCATCGCTGGGATGTGGCGAGCGATACCGCTGTCCCCTTGACTGAGCTCAAAGCACTATCTGAGGCGTGTAACGAAGTGCCTGACGGTGTCGCGGTGCATCGTGTGGTGAAAAAGTTGATGGATGATCGACTCAAGATGGGTGCTGGCGCGCAAGCTATTAATTGGGGCTTCGCTGAGACAATGGCATACGCTTCGCTGTTGCAGGAGGGTTATCCCGTTCGCTTGACGGGGCAGGATGTGGGTCGTGGTACGTTTAGTCATCGCCACGCGGTTGTGCATAACCAACGTAATAGTGAAACGTGGATCCCGTTGGCCCACCTGTCGGAGACACAAGCGCCTTTCAATATTCATGACTCGCTGCTTTCGGAGGAGGCTGTCCTCGCTTTTGAGTATGGGTATGCGACAACTGCACCCGGTGGCCTCGTCATCTGGGAGGCGCAATTTGGCGACTTTGCCAATGGGGCGCAGGTTGTGATCGATCAGTTTATCTCTAGCGGTGAGAACAAGTGGAGCCGGCTGTGTGGTCTGACAATGCTGCTGCCTCATGGTTACGAGGGTCAGGGCCCGGAGCATTCATCGGCTCGTTTAGAGCGTTTTTTGCAGCTCTGCGCCGACGACAATATTCAAGTCTGTATTCCCAGTACGCCATCGCAAGTTTTCCATATGTTGCGCCGACAAGCTGTCCGGCCCTTCAGGACGCCGCTGATTGTCATGACACCGAAAAGCCTTTTACGCCATAAAGAAGCGGTGTCGCCTGTGGAGGATTTAGCGCAGGGTGGTTTTAAGACGGTCATTGATGAAACCGATACATTGGACCCGAACGAAGTGAAGCGTCTCATTCTGTGCTCTGGCAAAGTCTTCTATGACTTGAGAGCAGCGCGCAGAGAACGTGATATTCACGATATTGCCATTATTCGAATTGAGCAGATGTACCCGTTCCCGAGAATTGATCTCATGGAAATCATCAGTCGGTATCCCAATGTAGAGGATGTTAACTGGGTCCAAGAAGAACCCAAAAATCAGGGGGCTTGGTACGCAATGCAGAGTCGGATGCGCACGGTCGTTCAGCGCCACAAAGTCGATTTATTTTTGCGATATGTCGGCAGAGAGTCCTCTGCTTCTGCGGCCGCGGGCTACTCGGCACTGCATATGCGAGAGCAAGAAAAGTTCATTGACGAAGCTCTAGGGCCAATGCCCTGGGGATTTTAATAGACAATATTGAGGATGACCTCATGACAATTGAAATCAAAGCGCCTACCTTTCCCGAGTCAGTTGCGGATGGTGTGGTGTCGGCCTGGCACAAGGCAGCGGGTGAGTCAGTTGCAAGAGATGAGTTGCTGGTCGAAATAGAGACTGACAAGGTGGTGATGGAGGTGGTCGCCCCGGCGCCGGGAGTGATTGATGTCATCTTAGTCGGTGAGGGCGAAACGATTCTGAGTGAAACCGTGCTGGCGACATTAGTAGAGGGTGACGCAGCCATGGCTCAGCCCACAGCTGCGGCGCCTGCCGCGGCGGTTGAAGCGACTGCTTCAGATAGCATTCCCATGGGGCCTGCCGTGCGTACCTTGCTCGATGAACATGGTCTTGACGCAACAGCGATACACGCGAGTGGCAAAGGGGGGCGGCTGCTGAAAGAGGACGTGCTAGCTCACTTGGCCGATCTAGAGAGCAGCGCTGAACAAGCGCGCGAAGTGCCCGCCACATTGGCCGCAGGACTGGACGTAACAGGCCCCACGAGCGAACGAATTGAGAAGCGTGTTCCGATGACTCGTATGCGGGCGCGTATTGCCGAGCGCTTGCTGGTTGCGACGCAGCAAACGGCGATGCTCACCACGTTTAACGAAGTGAATATGGCGCCGTTAATGAAGCTGAGGCGTCAGTACCGAGATCAATTTGAGGCGGCCCACAATGGGACGCGTCTCGGTTTTATGGGGTTCTTTGTGAGAGCAGCCTGCGAGGCACTCAAGCGATTCCCCGCAGTGAATGCCAGTATCGATGGCAATGATGTGGTGTATCACGGTTATCAGGATATTGGTGTCGCAGTGTCGGTCGATGAAGGCTTGGTAGTGCCGATATTGCGAGATGCAGATTTCATGAGTATCGCCGATATTGAAGCAGCGGTTTATGATTTGGGCGTTAAGGCCCGCGATAAGAAGCTGACGATTGAAGAGATGACAGGCGGCACCTTCACTGTGTCTAACGGCGGCGTATTTGGGTCATTGCTCTCAACCCCGATTCTGAATCCACCACAAACCGGGATTTTGGGTATGCACACCATTCAAGACAGGCCTATTGCGATGGATGGTGATGTGGTCATTCAGCCGATGATGTACCTTGCATTGTCTTATGATCATCGCTTGGTCGACGGCAAAACCGCGGTGCAGTTTTTAGTGGCCATTAAAGGCCTAATAGAAGATCCGGCTCGGATCCTGCTACAGCTCTAGTCCTGGGAGGGAATGTGTCTAACCATTTTGAGGTAATAGTGATTGGGTCGGGGCCTGCGGGTTATGTCTGCGCCATTCGGTGTGCGCAACTTGGGCTGTCGACTGCTTTGATCGAGAGGAACACTGACGCCGGTGATAAACCTGTATTGGGTGGCACCTGTCTCAATGTGGGATGTATTCCGTCCAAGGCATTATTGGATAGCTCGCAACGTTATGCTGATACCAAGCATCATCTCGCTGAGCACGGCATTGGCATTGACGACGTGACCTTAAATATCCCAGAGATGATGGCGCGCAAAGAAAAGATTGTCTCCCAGCTGACCGGGGGTGTCGCGGGCTTGCTCAAGCACAATAAGATCACTGTGCTCAGCGGTGCCGGTCAGTTATTGGCCGGGCGTCAGGTGGAGCTAACTGATGCACAGGGTCAAGTTGCGCTCTACAGCGCCGATAACGTGGTGCTCGCCTCGGGCTCTGAACCGGTCGAAATTCCGCCTGCGCCGATCGATGACGACCGAGTGGTCGATTCGACTGGCGCGTTGTGCTTCGATGCGGTTCCCGCGCGTCTGGGTGTGATTGGTGCGGGCGTTATTGGCCTTGAGCTCGGCAGCGTATGGGCTCGTTTGGGTGCTGACGTGGTAATGCTTGAGGCGATGGAGCAGTTCTTGCCTGCTATGGACGAGCAGATTGCTAAGGAGTCCGCCAAAATATTTGCTAAGCAGGGCCTCGATATCCGACTGGGTGCCAGAGTCACAGGAGTGGAGGTCAGTCCGGAGCAGGTGACGGTGGCTTACTCGGTGGAAGGCGCCGAGCACACGGAGGTATTTGATCGCTTGATTGTTGCGGTAGGCCGTAGGCCTCGTACTGAAAAGCTGTTTTCCGGTGATTCGGGTGTCAGTGTGGATGAGCGAGGATTCGTTTTTGTTAATGAGCACTGCGCGACCGAGGCGCCGGGTGTGTGGGCGATTGGCGATATTGTGCGAGGGCCAATGCTGGCGCACAAGGGCTCTGAAGAGGGTGTGATGGTCGCTGAGCGCATTCACGGTAAGGCAGCGCAGCTGAACTACGAGGTGGTGCCCTCGATTATCTATACCCACCCAGAGGTCGCTGCGGTCGGTAAAAACGAACAGGAGTTAAAGGCCGAGGGTGTTGACTATAAAGTAGGCACCTTTCCTTTTGCAGCAATTGGACGTGCGCAAGCGGCAGGAGAAACCGACGGCTTAGTGAAGATTCTGGCTGATGCCGATTCTGATCAGATTCTTGGCGCTCATGTGGTGGGTCCTTCTGCGGCTGACTTGGTGCAGCAAATTGTCATTGCCATGGAGATGGCATCCAGTACTGAGGATTTGCAGTTGATGGTGTTTGGTCATCCGACGATGTCAGAGGCGGTCCATGAAGCGGCATTAGCAGTGGATGCCAGGGCGATTCACATGGTGAACCGCCCCCAGCGATAACAACGATTTGAGGGCTCTCTTGACCGCCTGGTGCTGAGGGAGTGTGGGGTACACCAGGTATTAGCTGAGAGGTTTATATGAATCTGCATGAGTATCAGGGCAAGGCCTTATTCGCCGAATATGGACTGCCTGTTTCCATTGGGCACGCTGTCGAGTCAGCAGAGGCAGCCGTCGAGGCGGCCACGAAGATCGGTGGTGATCAATGGGTGGTCAAGGCTCAGGTACACGCAGGTGGGCGGGGCAAGGCTGGCGGCGTCAAATTAATTGATTCACCCAAGGCCGCTGGTGATTTCGCCAAGCAGTGGTTGGGCCAGCGGCTTGTGACCTATCAGACCGACGCGGCCGGCCAGCCTGTGTCGCGGATTTTGGTCGAGTCCTGCACCGATATTGCAGAAGAATTGTATCTGGGCGCAGTGGTAGATCGTGCCAGCCGTCGCATCGTGTTCATGGCCTCTACTGAGGGCGGCGTTGAAATCGAAAAGGTCGCGGAAGAGACGCCGGATAAGATTCTCAAGGCAGAGGTTGATCCGTTAGTGGGAGCACAACCTTTTCAAGGACGTGACCTGGCTTTCCGGCTGGGGTTATCCGGGGTGCAAATTAAGCAGTTTGTCACTATCTTTTTGGGGCTGGCTAAATTATTTCAGGAGAAGGATTTGGCCTTGATTGAGGTGAATCCTCTGGTGATTACCGACGAGGGTAATCTTCATTGTCTTGATGCCAAGGTCGTAGTGGATTCCAATGCGCTGTATCGACAACCCGCATTGCAAGCGATGCACGACCCTTCTCAAGAAGATGAGCGTGAATCACATGCCGCACAATGGGAGCTGAATTACGTGGCGCTCGACGGCAGTATCGGCTGTATGGTCAATGGCGCTGGCTTGGCAATGGGCACAATGGATATTGTGAAGCTGCATGGCGGCTCTCCGGCCAACTTTTTAGATGTGGGTGGTGGTGCGACCAAAGAACGTGTCACAGAGGCATTTAAAATCATCCTGTCAGACGATAACGTCAAGGCTGTGTTGATCAACATTTTTGGCGGGATTGTCCGCTGCGACTTGATTGCTGAGGGCGTGATTGGCGCAGTCGAGGAAGTGGGAGTTGAGGTGCCTGTTGTGGTGAGGCTAGAGGGTAATAACGCAGCGCTGGGTCGCGAGGTACTCGCTAACAGTGGTCTTAATATTGAAGCGGCAGAAAGTCTCACTGATGCGGCGCAAAAAGTGGTCGCAGCGGCTGGAGGTGTGCAATGAGTATTTTGATCAATTCAGACACGCGGGTTATCTGTCAGGGTTTTACCGGATCACAAGGCACTTTTCACTCAGAGCAAGCGATTGCTTATGGCACGAAAATGGTCGGTGGCGTGACACCGGGAAAAGGCGGACAAACGCAGTTGGGTTTGCCGGTCTTCAATACAGTTTTTGAGGCGGTGAATGCGACCGGAGCAGAAGCCTCGGTGATTTATGTTCCTGCGCCATTTTGTAAAGATTCGATTCTTGAGGCTGCCCTGGCGGGCATCCAGTTGATTGTCTGCATCACCGAGGGCGTGCCGACACTCGACATGTTAGACGCGAAGGTTAAGTGTGACGAGTTGGGAGTGCGTCTTATCGGACCCAATTGCCCAGGCGTGATTACGCCCGGTCAATGCAAGATTGGGATTATGCCAGCGGAGATCCATCTACCGGGTCGTGTTGGTATCGTGTCTCGTTCTGGCACGCTTACTTACGAAGCGGTCAAGCAGACAACTGATGTGGGTTACGGACAATCAACGTGCGTGGGAATTGGTGGTGATCCCATTCCGGGCTCTCATTTCATTGATATTCTCGATTTGTTTGAAAAAGACGATAGTACTGAAGCGATCGTTATGATCGGTGAGATTGGCGGAACCGCTGAAGAAGAAGCGGCTGAATTTATTCGTCTCCATGTGACCAAGCCGGTCGTCTCTTATATCGCGGGCGTGACCGCGCCAAAAGGTAAGAGAATGGGGCATGCTGGTGCGATTATCTCAGGTGGTAAGGGAACGGCGGACGAAAAATTCGCTGCCCTTGAGGGCGCGGGTGTTAAAACTGTCCGCTCTTTGGCGGATATCGGCGCCGCACTGACTGAAATTACGGGCTGGTAAGCTCGGCGACCCCGATTAAGCCCGCCTTAGCGGGCTTTTTTATGGGCGAAAGGATGTGTTTCCTGCTTGAAATTATTTTTTAGAACCCCATCTATTCGACTTAACCTGCTGAGACGAGGCGAGCTATGACTGCAGATGCAACTCAAACGATGGGATTTCAAACTGAGGCGAAGCGATTGCTTCAACTCATGATTCACTCTTTGTATTCAAATCGTGAAATATTTTTGAGAGAACTCATCTCTAATGCCTCAGACGCCATTGATAAGCATCGCTTTGCTGTCATCAGTGATCCGGAGTTGTCGGGCTCGGTAGCGGATTACCGCATTCGGGTGGCTGCTGACGCCGAAGCTAAAACCATTACCATCGACGATAATGGTATTGGCATGTCACGAGAGGAAGTGATTGACAACTTAGGGACGATTGCCAAATCCGGCACTGCAGCCTTCATGGAGCAGCTCAGCGGTGATCAAAAGCAGGACAGCCAGTTGATTGGTCAATTTGGCGTCGGTTTTTATTCATCATTCATCGTCGCTGATCGAGTAGAGGTCGTGACACGCAAGGCCGGCAGCGACACTGCGACGCGTTGGGAATCTGCGGGTGAGGATGAGTTCACCATTTCTGAGTCTGAGCGAGAGGCCGCGGGGACCACAGTGATTTTGCACTTAAGGGCTGATGCAGACGAATTTGCCGACGGCTGGCGAGTGCGCTCGGTGATTAAGAAGTATTCGGACCACATCTCGGTACCCGTGATGATGCCTGAGGCAGTCACGGCGGCCGAAGATGACAGTGACACGAGTGACGGGGCCAGCCCTGAGTCCACCTGGGAGGCCATCAACGAGGCCAAGGCGCTCTGGACTCGCAGTCGTTCGGAAGTCAGTGATGAAGAATATCAGGCGTTTTATAAACACATATCTCACGACTTCGAAGAGGCGTTGAGCTGGAGCCATAATGCGGTAGAGGGCAAGCTTGAGTACACATCGCTACTATATTTGCCTAAGCGCGCTCCGTTTGATTTGTGGCAGAGGGAGGGGGCTAGGGGACTTAAGCTCTACGTTCAGCGCACCTTCATCATGGACGAGGCGGAACAGTTTCTTCCTATGTATCTGCGCTTTGTTAAAGGGGTTCTTGATTCGAACGACCTCCCACTCAATGTCTCCAGAGAGCTTTTGCAACAGAACCAGCAGGTCGACTCGATTCGGGGGGCGCTGACCAAGCGCGTGCTCGATATGGTGAGCAAGATGGCCGCAAAGTCGCCAGAGGACTTTGAGCGGTTTTGGGATACTTTCGGTGCCGTGCTGAAGGAGGGGCCTGCAGAAGATTTCAGTAATCGCGAAAAGATCGCAGAGTTACTCCGCTTTGCAACGACGCGCGATGATGAAGCACTGCAGCGGGTGTCGCTGAAGCAGTATGTGGAGTCCATGTCAGCCGATCAGCAAGCTATTTATTATGTGGTAGCAGAAAATCACGTCACAGCGAAAAACAGCCCCCATATCGAGTCATTGAGGCAGCAGGGTGTGGAAGTTTTGCTGCTGTCGGATCGGGTTGATGAGTGGTTGATGAGCCATCTCGGCGAGTATGACGGCAAGCCTTTTAAGGATTGTGCCAAGGGAGAATGGAACGAATCCGCAGAGGATGACAAGTCAAAGGAGGCGCTTGAGGCAGCGGAGAAAGCGAGCGAATCACTGATTGAGCGGATGCAAGAGGTGTTAAAAGACCGCGTCGCAGCGGTGCGCCCCACTGTGCGCTTGACGGCCTCTCCTGCTTGTTTGACCGTGGCAGAGCACGAAATGGGTGCGCAAATGCGTCGTATGATGGAGGCTGCAGGACAGGCGCTTCCCGAGAGCAAGCCGACCATGGAAATTAATATCGAGCATCCTTTGCTGCAGCGATTGGATCAGGAGGCAGACGAGGATCGTTTTGCAGATCTGTCACAAATTCTACTGGATCAGGCATTTTTGGCTGAGGGGTCGGCACTCGAGGATCCCGCGAGCTACGTTGCTCGACTGAATAAGTTACTGGTGGAGATGAGCGACGCCTGAGGTGCTCCTGACGATCTGGCGCCACGGAGAGGCTGGTCTAGCCCCTCGTGATATTGACCGCGAACTGACCGATCGTGGCCGGTCTGATGTGAGTGCCGCCGCTGAGGCCTTTTCGCGATGGCTTACACAGGCCGGGCATCCCCGCGTCACGCATTTGCGTTATAGCCCGCTGATAAGAACGTCCCAGACGGCGGATATACTGCAACGCGCATTGCATCCGAGTTGTTGTGTCGCAGATGAGCAGTTAGCACCGGGGGCCGCTGTTACTAGCAAGATATGGCTGACCACTGATGCCGCTCATGTTGTCCTCGTCTCGCATGACCCCTTTGTATCGCGGGCGATCGCGCTGTGGAGTGATGATGGCGCGTTGCCACCTCTTTTGCCGAGCGGTTACGCAACGCTCGATGTGTTGAGTTTAGAAAGGGGAGGTGCGACGGTGCTGCGCCACAGGCCCTCACCTCGAGGTGGTAGTGATGAGTGATTCAGGTCGCGAGTGTGCCTTTGTTGTCGACGGACTGACTTATCGGGGTATGGAGTGGGGTAATCCTGAAGGACCACTGATTATTGCGCTCCATGGCTGGTTAGATAACGCCCTGTCGTTCTCAGTTGTCGCGCCCTATCTCGCCCAATTTAGGTTATTGGCACTCGATTTGTCAGGGCAGGGGCATAGTGACCATCGCTCAAAAGATGCGACTTACCACATTTGGGACGATGTTCCCCAGCTGCTGGGGATCTCGGCGGCGCTCGATGAAGTCCCTGTCATTGTGATGGGACACAGTCGGGGGGCCGCTATTGCAGTGCTCTTGGCTGCGGCATTGGAGGACCGCTGTTCTCATTTGGTATTGCTCGATGGCATGCTGCCAATACCCACCGAGGAGTCGGCGGCGGCGCTACAGTTCATTCAGGCTCAGTCAGATCGTGAAGCGGCAAATACGCGCCGGCGACGTTACTTTAGCAATGTAGCGGGTTTTACCAGTGCCAGGGTGAAACTCGGTTTCTCTGAGAGCAGTGCGAGGCTGCTGGCGCCCAGAGCGCTGCGTGCACATGCCGATGGATTCGAGCTCACTCATGATCCGCGCTTGCATCACGCTTCTGCGGTCAAGCTGACGGCTGGCATGTGTGCCGCGTTTTACGCGAGTTTATCCGCTAAGACGTTGGTGCTGGTGGCCGAGCAGGGGTTGAAGGTGAGGACTGGGCTCGAGGCATCGCTGCAGGCAATCTCTCAGATACCAGACTGTGTCATGCACAGCGTGCCAGGCAAACACCACACGCATATGGAGGAGGGGGCAGAGATCGTTGCCACTCGCATTCGTGGGTTTCTTGAGGCTACTCATGAGCCTGCTACCACAAGCGTTACCACTCCTCAGCCTGATAACCGCTGACCATCTCCGTTCGGCCTGGGCTGCTATACAGCCAGCTGAGTAGCCTGGCGCCCGGCTTTCGGTAGAGCGCGTCGACGCGCGCTTAATTCAAAAACTCAGCTCTGGAGGACGGATCAGATTTAAACACGCCGCCCAACGAGGTGGTTCGTGTCTTGCTGTTACCGTCTTGCACGCCTCTAGATTTCACGCAATAGTGAACCGCGTTGATGGTGACGGCCACATTCTCAGTGCCGAGCAGTGTTTGCATGGCAACAAGGATTTGCTGGGTGAGCCGCTCTTGCACCTGTGGGCGCTGTGAGAAAAATCTCACAAGCCGGTTGATTTTACTGAGACCGATGACAGTGTCTTTAGGGATATAAGCCACTTTTGCCGAGCCATCTATCGTCACAAAATGATGCTCGCAAGTGCTGGTCAGGTCGATATCTTCGACGCAGACCATTTCCTCGACTTTCATCTTATTTTCAATGACCGTAATTTTAGGGAAGTGGGTATAGTCCAGTCCGCTAAAAATTTCGTCGACGTACATCTTCGCAATGCGATGAGGTGTTTGTTCTAAGCTGTCATCTTGCAGATCGAGTCCGAGTGTATTCAAGATTTGGGTAAACGACGCTCGGATCACATCATAGCGCTCATCACGAGATAGGCCATTTGCCGTCATGGGCGTCTCTAGCCCGCGCTTCAGCAATGCGCCGCGCACGGCTATGGCTTCTGGTGTCAATGCGCCCGGCAATGTTGTCGTCACTGCTG
>JAOHHD010000001.1 GCA_028117185.1 Luminiphilus sp. | reverse complement strand
CTGCGCACATCAATAACATCTTTACGCACCGACCCGCCTCATTTGAGCAATGGGCGGCGCGACAGGACTGGACGGATCCTACCGACCCCGCGCTCAAAGTAAGAATGGCAGGAATGGTCTAAGCGAAAACCAGCCGTTTAACGTCTCGTTGCAAAAGTGATGCCCTCCAGCCGATTTTTATAGGCTGGCTCAAAAAAAAGCGTTAAGCCCTCTGCTGCTGGGGACACGCGCCAATTCTGTGCACCTCGCCTCACATCAACCCGGTTGCCCCATAGCCTACCAACGGGCTTTATGGGTGGCCGAGCTTTTACTTGGCTGGGCTTTATGCCACCTCATACGTTGAGTAATACCCCTATCGGTAGGCACATAATGCGCTACCAATAGGGTCTTAATCAGAACGTCGTTCAGCGTTTTAGTCTGCTTTCTGAACCAAGGGCATGAGTCGGTAGCCGTCAAACTTCACCCGGTCAGACGGGATGTAATGCCGCACAATAAAGTTGAAGACGCCCGTCTCGTTGGAAATAGGCAAATTGTTGGCTGCATCATCGCCACATCCCATATTTACGGTGTAGGTCCCATCGTCATTTGCAGCAGCGATATCGGAACTCATGTGGGCGACATCATCGAACATGAAGCCGTTTTCATCGTATACCGTGAACGACCAGAAAGCGCCGTTATCGGGGTCCTCAAAAGTCGCCGAGTAGCAGCCCTCTGCTGGGTAATTCGGCGAACTCTCATAAACATTATCGGTCAGCTGAGCCCCGCCCCAGCCGATAGCGGCTCCCACGGTGTACTTTTCAACATTGAACATACCGCGTGAATCGTCAGTGGGCGCTGTAAACATTCCGGAGACGATATCGCCTCCATACTTCGCCACCAACTCGGGCAACTGTTGACGCAGTGATAACTCAACCGCATCGAAGCTGTCTCGGTCGACTGGCTCGGCGGTGAAGGGTTCGGCGCTGACTGCAGTAATGACCATACCATCTTGTATGGCGTTAGCCTCTGATTCGCTCAGCGTATTGTCGAGACGAATCACCAGATACAAGTGAGTGCCAAAGTGAGTGGCCAGCTCAAACGTCCCACTGCCGTAAGACATCGGTTGAATCCTATGATCCTGCGTCACCGGCTGAACCGAGACGTATTTCCCATCGGGCAGGGATGGAATCGTGATCGACGCACCCGCTGACACATCGACAACCGCAAAGCTATAGTAAGTATCTCGGTTCATCCGCACGACAGGCTGATCGTCTGTAGGCGTGAGTTTTCGGTTGTGAGCGATGTCATTCACGGCGGCCCGACCTTGCGCAATCAGTAGCTGTCGGGACGTTTCCAAAGTCGGGTAGTTCTCTACCGTAGCAGTGACGCCATCAGGTTGGAAAAAATTGTCGATTTAGCCAGCAGGATCGGCCGAGGTGGTTGCTGACGCTGCAATGGCGATAATGGCCGCTAATAAACCCTGACGGGCAGGAGAGAGAGACATTGGGTTCATAAGGGCATTTCCTTGGACGACGATGAAAAGAGTCGCGAAGGATAGTACGTAGAAAAAAAAGCCGCCACCAGTCTCTCAGTGAATGCCCGAAATTAAATATCGCGCTTCGTCGCAGTGTTTGCAGCTTTCGCTAGCAATCCGCTTTCTGAAGATACCCGCGATCGCAGGCTACCCTACCTTCATCCCACGATAAATCAGCAACAGCCAGCTCAGTATCAGCACCGACCCCCCAAAAGGCGTCACCATCGCGAACATCGGGATTTCAGTCAGCACATAGGCATAAAGCGAAAAAGAGAACAGGACGACACCACCGGTAAATCCGATTACCGGCCATGGACCCACTGACATCCCGCCTGTATTTGCGGTGAGCGCAAGCACCATCACGACCACGGCATGCAGCAAATGATACTGTGCCGCTGTCGCCCAAATATCCAATCGCTCAGGCGTAACCAGTGACTCTAGCGCATGGGCGCCAAATGCCCCGGCTGCAACACCCGTCGCCCCTAGGCATCCTGCAACTACCAACGCGTAATTCATTACTGACTCTCAGTTAACGTATCTTAGCGTTTAGCGGCTGGCGTGTTGTCGTCTTCGCGAAGGATTCGCCACGGCTGCCCATGACATCGATCTCGATTCACACAATCTGGCTGGCAACCCCGGCAGGGGAGCGTTTCAGGATGGGAAATTGGCTTTGTCTCGGTCATGTAAAGGCTCCTGTCTCGTCGCCCACTGTAACCGATCTCGCGCTGTGCCGGCAGGGCTGTCGGGGCCACACCACTCTCTCTGCTCGGCAACGAGGGCGACAAAACAACAGGTCGCGGCTGTTGCCCAAATTTCAGCATTCGATACGCCATTTTTGACACATCCGAAGATCGCCAACTAGAGTAGAATCAGTTCAACCACTTTATCCTTGATGCGTTAGCGACCCGCTTGATCGCGCTCCGCTATCTGCCGCTGTCAGAGACATACCGCCGATGAATAACTCCCAGGGAGTGAGCATACGACTAACCACCGCTGCGATCGCGATCGTGCTGGGAATGGTTGGCTGTGGTGACAATGGCAACGTCGATCAAAGTTCGACTCGCTATAGCACTCAATCGAGCGGCGCACCCGTGGTGACTGCGCCTGTTTTGCTGACCGATCTTAATGAACGCCTCACATCCGTCGGCACCGCAAGGGCACTCAAAAGCGTGGTCATCTATGCTGAGAACTCCGGTCGTGTCACCGCCGTCAATATCAAGGCTGATAGCCTTGTGGCAGCAGAGCAAACACTGCTGCAGCTCGATGATCGCGACGAGCGATTAGCGGTTGAACTGGCTACCGTCCAACTGGCCGATGCTAAACGCTTGGTGCAACGCTACATTACCGTCAACACCCAAGACATGAATATCCCAGAAAGCCAGTTAGACGACGCGCGAGCCGCAGTAGACACTGCACGTATTGCATTGGCGCAAGCCCAAGTCGCCTTAGATCGACGTCAAATTCGAGCGCCCTTCCAAGGCAAGGTGGGCATTACCGAAATCGACGTGGGAGATCGAATCGATACCAGCACGATGGTTACGACGATTGACGATCGCAGCGTGTTGCTCGTGAATTTTTCGGTCCCCGAGGTCTATGTCGAGCGCGTCACCCAAGGCACTCCAGTGGCGCTCCGTCTCTGGGACGCAGCCGACATCGCGGTACAAGGCAAGATCACCGCGGTCGATTCGCGTATCGACATCAATTCGCGCTCTTTTATTGCGCGAGCCGCGATCGATAACACTGGGGATCAATTTAGACCGGGTATGGCCTTTGAAATCAGTGTTGACGCGTCGCGGGGCCAGTATCTCTCCGTGCCCGATGTGGCGGTGCAATGGGGCGCCGACGGTGCTTATGTCTGGATTGTCGATGAAGGACATGCTGTGCGGCGCGAGATCCGCTTAATCAAACGGTTTGCCGGTTCGATATTGGTCGAGGGCGAATTGACGGAAGGCGAGAGTGTGGTCATAGAGGGTGTTCAAGCCGTTCGTGCTGGCGCCGCTTTACAAGTGATCTCTACCACGGCATTGGATGCCAAGCCGGCCCCCGTCACTACGGGTATGACACAGAGCGGCGCCAATGGCTGACCCAAAAGATCTCTTACAGGGTGGCCTAACCGAGCTCGGCGTCAGGCGCCCTTGGTTGGTATTGGTCGTGAATTTGCTCATCGCAATCGGCGGCCTGGCCGCGCTGCTGGCGATTGAAGTGCGAGAGCTACCTGACGTCGATCGCCCTATTGTCTCAGTGCGGGCTTTCTTGCCAGGCGCGTCTCCCGAGACGATGGATGCTGAGGTCACTCGATTACTTGAAGGCGCCGCAGCACGGGTCTCTGGTGCACTCGAGATCAACTCAGCCAGTGAGGAGAACAACACCCGCATCTGGATCGAGTTCCGCCCGGATATTGACGTCGATCAGGCCGCGTCTGATGTCCGCGAGGCCGTCAGTCGAATTGAACGCGACCTACCCGACGCGGTGGAGCAACTCTCCGTCTTTAAGGCCGATGAGCGCTCAGAAGAAATTATTCGCATTGCCGTCAAATCCACTATTTATGCTGAGGAAGCGCTCAACCGAGTGATCGAGCAGGACATCGTGCCCCGCTTTATCTCACTCCCTGGCGTGGCCGATGTGCCGCTATTTGGGTCGCGGCAACGTGTCCTCAGAATCATATTAGACCCCCTGCGACTCACCAGCTATGGGCTCACCGTGGCGGATGTCACTGCCGTACTGCGCGCCGCGCCGCTCGATGTCCCCGCCGGTAGTTTCCGAGCCGGGGATCAACAGCTGTTAGTGCGCGCCGATGCCGCCGTCACCAAAGAAGAAGACATTGCTTCGCTCATCATCCGAAATCAGATCCGCATCGGCAATGTCGCAAAGGTCGCGTTCTCACCTGAGGACTCAACGGGTTTTGTCAGACTTAACGGCGAGCGAGTCGTGGGCATCGGCATCATCCGGCAAGCGGGCTCCAATACGATTGAGATTGCCGAGGGTGTGCGCGCCGCCGTTGACGACGTTAATGCCCGGATGAATGGTGTGACACTGCATGTGATATCCGACGACTCTATCTTTATCCGCGGTTCGGTACGCGAAGTCATCACGACCTTACTCATTTCGATCTTGGTGGTCATCGGCACCATCAGACTCTTTACGGGCTCAATGCGGTTGACCTTGATTCCAGCCATTGCCATACCCGTATCCTTACTGGGCACCTTAGCAGCGAGCTGGGCCCTCGGGTTCTCGATCAATATTCTGACGCTTCTGGCACTGGTGCTCGCAGCTGGCCTCATTGTCGATGACGCCATCGTGGTGCTCGAAAGTGTGCAGCAGCGTCGCTCCGAAGGTGCGGGCCCGAGTGCCGCGGCGGTCACCGGCACGCGTAGAGTTTTTTTTGCAGTGATTGCCACCACCGCCGTGCTGGTCGCCGTCTTCATACCAATCGCCTTTCTACCAGGAACAGCAGGCCGGTTATTTCAAGAGTTCGGTTTGGTGCTCGCTGTGGCTGTCGCGATCTCTTCGTTTGTTGCATTGAGTTTGGTGCCCGCAGCGATGGCGAATTTACCGCCCGCTGCGCCCAAAGAACGGCGGCTCGCTGTTATCGGCATGCAATTAGCCGAGCGGTATCATCGATCCCTCCGGTTCGTTCTCAACGCTCCGTGGCGAACTTTTCTAGCCTGCGTCGTGGCGGCGAGCGGTGCAGCAGCTTTGTATTCTCAATTGGATCAAGAACTCCTTCCCAAAGAAGATCGTGGCACGATTAATCTGTTCGCAAGAGGGCCCGATGGGGTCGGCCTTGACTACGCGGAACGCCAAGCCGATCGCATGGAAAACATCTTAGTGCCACTGCTCGAAAACGGTGAGATCGACAGCCTGTACTCAGTGATTGGTCGTTGGGACCCCAATATCGTGTTTATGGTTGCGCGACTCGCCCACTGGGATGACCGCGACCGGACTCAACAAGAAATTGCCGCGGAGTTAAAGCCTTTGTTTGCCGAGCTCCCCGGCATGACGACGCGCATCTTCGCCGCAAACTCACTTAACTTGCGGGGTGCCTCCAGTGGCGGGCTGAGTCTCGCCCTATTGGGCACTGACTATGACGATATTTATGCCGTCGCTCGAGACTACACAGATCACATACGTACACGCCTCGATAGTGTGAGCAGGCCACGCATCAGCTATGACCCCTCCCAACCACAACTGTCAGTCAAAATTGACCGCGAACGCGCATCAGATCTGAATGTGTCACTCGATGATATCGCCCAAACATTGCGTGTCATGGTCGATGGTTCACGGGTGGTCGATCTCAACGCTGACGATCAAACCGTTCCAATCGTCCTTGAGGCGGGGTCGGACAAGATCCGAGATCCTGATGATCTCGTGAACCTTTACGTCCGCACCAGCGAAGGTGCACTGGTTCCCTTATCGAGCTTAGTCCAGCTATCCGAGAAAGGGGTCGCTGGCCAACTTGATCGACGAGCTCAACGACGGGCGATTGAGCTGGATGTCGAAATTAAACCCGGCGTTGCGATGCAAACGGCAATCGACGATCTCTTTACCCTGGCCGATGAGGTATTGCCCGATGATGTCACGCTCATTACGCGTGGCGAGGCTGCAGCCTTGGTCGAGACCAACCGCGAAACAGTGATCACGTACGCCTTTGCCCTACTCATTGTCTTTCTTGTCTTGATCGCACAGTTTGAGGGGATCACCTCGGCATTGGTCATCATGGCGATTGTACCCTTTGGGTTAGCCGCTGCCATTTTCGCCCTATTTTTAACTGGCACATCGCTCAATATATATTCACAAGTAGGGCTGGTGATGCTCATTGGGCTCATCGCTAAAAACGGCATTCTGCTGGTCGAATTTGCAGATCAGTTACGCGACAAGGGGTACGGCGTCAGAGAGGCGATCGAAGCGGCTGCGCGTACGCGCTTACGACCTATTGTCATGACACTGGTCTCTACCATCTTCGGTGCCCTGCCCCTGATTTTGGCAACAGGGCCCGGCTCAGAGGCCAGGTCTGCGGTTGGCTGGGTGGTATTTGGTGGAATGGGCCTCGCGACTGCGTTTACCTTGTACCTCACCCCTGTCGCGTACTTGGGTATTGCCCGATTTGCCTCAGCACGTGCCTCCGCGAGCCAAAAGCTATCGCAAGAATTAGTGGATGAGCCTAACGCTCAGGGCGATGGCTAAGATGTCGGCGGTCACGAAGCGCTACGGCGCCTGACATCAGGCGTTTATCAACGTGCCTTTTGATCGGCGCCTTCTTTATCGATATTGCCAACGTGGTGATTATCAAGGCACTGCTGGATTAGGTCGCCTAACGATACGCAGCCCGCGATATGACAGAGCTAGTTGGTGATGACAGACAGTAAATGGCAACGAGGTTTAGTTATCTTTTCGCTGATTTGTGCGGGGGAAGCCATTTTTACCCTCCCTTATCACGTCACACGATTTTTTCGCCCCACTTTTTTAGAAGTGTTCGATCTCACCGCGACCGAACTCGGTGTCGCGCAGAGTGCTTACGGTGTCATTGCCATGGTCGCCTATTTTTTTGGTGGGCCATTAGCGGATCGTTTTGAACCCCGTAAGCTCCTCGCAGGCTCCTTGTGGGCAACCGCATTAGGTGGGCTTTATTTAGCAACCTTTCCCGATGTCACGGGCGTAATGTTGGTATGGGGATTTTTTGGTCTCACTAATATTCTGCTGTTCTGGGCGGCACTGATTAAGGTGACACGAAGCTGGGGCGGTGACGATCAACAAGGCCTCGCCTATGGCTTACTCGATGGTGGTCGCGGTCTGCTCGCTGCTGTTTTAGCCTCCCTAGGCGTATTCGCCTTTGCCAGCGCCTTTCCACTGGGTTACGACAGCGCGACCCTGACCGAGAAAGGCGTGATACTCAGGCAGGTGATCTACGGCTATACCATCGCAACTGCGGCCGTGGGCGTGATGGTGTGGTTTACGCTGCGCGGTATTGAGGTTGAGACCGAAAAACAACACGACAGCGGATGGGCAACCGCGCTGACGCAACTCCGTGCAGTGATCAAGCTCAAGGTCGTGTGGTTGCAAGCCACGGTACTGGTATGTGCCTACTCAAGCTACAAAGCCTTCGACCAATATGCCTTGTTTGCCGTGCGCGGCCATGGGCTTGATGAGATCGACGCGGCGCAAATTGTCACCGCCGGTGCCTGGACGCGACCTGTTGCGGCATTAGCGCTGGGTTTGCTCGGTGACCGCTTTGGCATTTCGCGCATGGCACTGGTCTGCTTTGTGCTGCTGATTATCAGTCACTCTCTGTTTGCGTTTACCGGGCAGGCACTGGGCAGCCTGTCGATGATTCTGCTGAATACTTTGGTCACGGGCGTCGCTATTTTTGGCCTGCGAGGGCTTTATTTTGGTTTGCTCGAAGAAGGACAAATACCCCTAGCGGTCACGGGCACTGCGGTGGGATTAGTCTCGGTGATTGGCTATACCCCCGACGTGTATGTGGCCGCGATCGCGGGTTACCTGATTGACCAAAATCCAGGGCTACTTGGTTTCCAACACCTGTTTGTACTGTTACTCGCCTTTTCTGTTGTGGGGGCGTTGGCAGCCTGGGCGTTCACGCGGCAGGCAGCGCCGTCATCGGTGACGTCAGCCCGTTGAGACGGCAAAAAAATAGGTTGTCGTCACACCAGCAATCAGAATCATCAATCGCCGGATCCAGATCGGATTAATCCACTTTGCGGTGATCGCTGCAGCGTAGCCCCCCAACAGTGTACCCACCAGTACGATACTGCCCTGATACCAAGCAATAATATGTTCAGAGGCAAAAATCGTTATCGCAATCATGGCTACCACCGCTGATACCAGCAGCTTGATGCCATTCATCACATGGACGTCTGTATAGCCCGCAAGCGTCAGGAATCCCAGCAAGATGATACCCAGACCGGCATTAAAGAACCCCCCGTAGGTAGAGATCACTAATAACGCGATCGAAAAGGCCAGCATGCCAAGGGTTGACGCTTTCGCTGCGTGCCCAAACCAGTCGCGTAAAGCGGCTTGCAGACGATGCCCGTAGATCAGTAACACGGTGGCAAACAACAATAGCCATGGAATCACTGTGCCAAAGGCTTGCGGCGACGTTTGTATCAGTAACCACGCGCCCGTTGCGCCACCGAGTAGACTCGATAGCATTACCTTTGGCAGCAGTTTGCGATGCGCCCACAGTTCGCTTCGAAAGCCTAACGCACCGCTGATATAACCCGCACAGGAAGCATAGGTATTCGTTGCATTGGCGCTGATCGGTGGGACTCCTGCGGCAATCAACGCCGGAAAGGTAATAAAGCTGCCTCCCCCTGCAATCGCATTCATCATGCCACCCAGCACACCGGCACCGAACAGTAACATCACTTCAAACATCACCGCTCCACCATCACGTCTGCACCATGCCCCTTAACATGTCGCCTCACCATGCCGCCCCAACCTGTCTCCTTACCACCACCCCTCTCCCATGCTCCCGACAGGGTCAGGCAATGACATAGCATTACCCGATTACGACGGGCGTCGGGGAACAATCAACACATCATGCCAGATTACTGTAATAATCGGCCGGTCTAAAAAGAGGGATGTGAATGCGAAACTGTCTGGGACGGATTGGTAGCGGGCTGTGGTGGACTAGCGCACTGTTGTGTCTCATCACCAGCAACCACCTTGGGGCTGCAGAGATCAATACGCCACAGGTCTTTCTCGATGGCATTCACTATCAAGTTACCGCCGAGTTGGATGAGGCGAATGACCAACCGGTGTTTCTGCGGATTGGTGAACAGCAATACGACTCCGACAAGCCGGGTCTGACGCTGGTTTTTTCTGACGTTGTGTTATCCGACCGCGGCAACGTCACCCTTGAGCTCATCGCCAATGATCAGGTGCTGGCTGTTACTGAAGCGCCGGTCATTCCCGCTTGGATTTCTATTCTACCGCCGCTGGTGGCCATTGGCATGGCGCTACTGTTGCGGAGTGTCTTGCCCGCTTTAATGCTGGGCATCTGGCTCGGCGCTTGGGCGCTAGAAGGTATGACCCTCAAAGGGTTTTTTTATGGGCTGTTCAGCAGCTTTGAAGTCTATGTTGTCAACGCGGTGGCCGACCGTGATCACGTTACCATTATGCTATTCACCTTCATGATTGCAGGCATGGTGGGTGTGATTTCACGGAATGGAGGCATGCGCGGCATCGTTGAGCTCATTATCAAGGGGGCTAATAGCGCCAAGCGCGGTCAGTTAGCCGTTTGGTCATTAGGCCTGCTTATCTTCTTCGATGATTACTCAAATACCTTAGTCGTCGGCAATACCAGTCGGTCTATCACCGATCGACTGCGCATTTCACGCGAGAAGCTAGCCTACTTGGTAGACTCCACCGCTGCGCCCATTGCCACCGTTGCTTTGGTCACCACCTGGATCGGTTATCAAGTCAGTTTAATCGGTGACGCCATTGCGCCCTTAGAAGACCTCAATACCAGCGCCTACAGCCTGTTTCTCAACTCCGTTCTCTATAGCTTCTATCCTTTTATGGCCATTTTATTGGTCGTACTGGTGATCACCACGGGTCGTGAGTTCGGTCCCATGCTTACTGCAGAACGTCGCGCACGATCAACTGGCATCACCGCGCCACCGGTAAAAACAAAAGTGGGCCAAGATGACGAGGCAGCTCTCGCAATGAAACCGGGTATGCCGCCGCGAGCCGTCAACGCCCTGATCCCCGTCGCCGTCATGGTCATCGGAATCTTGGCGGGGCTGTACATCACTGGTGAGGGGGATTCGATTGCCGATATTGTCGGGTCGGCCAACTCGTATCGCGCGTTGATGTGGGCGTCTCTTCTCTCGGCGTTCACCGCTGTCTTAATGACAGCAGCTCAGCGACTACTCACGCTGGATGAAATTGTGGATGCCTGGGTATCGGGCGCGCGCTTTACTTTTCTTGCGATGATTATTTTAGTGCTGGCCTGGTCGATGTCAGAAATCAGTCAGGAGCTGCATACTGCGGCCTTTCTTATTGCCAGTTTAGGGGACAGTTTGCCCGCAGAGGCGCTGCCCGCCACGGTGTTTGTGCTCGCCGCTTTTACCGCTTTTTCAACCGGCAGCAGTTGGGGGGCGATGGGCATTTTACTACCCCTTGTGCTACCGCTGACGTGGGCCATTATGGGCAATCATGGATTGGCCGACCCCCAGTATCACTACTTACTCTACGCCTCGATATCGGGTGTTCTTGCGGGCGCCGTGTGGGGTGACCACTGCTCACCGATCTCTGACACCACCGTCATGTCCTCGCTATCGGCGGGGTGTGATCACATTGAACATGTGCGAACACAGCTCCCTTATGCGCTGTTAGCCGGTGCCGCTGCATTAGTATTTGGCACCCTGCCTATCAGCTTTGGTCTGCCGTGGTGGGGGGGAATGCTCGCTAGCGCCGCGGTGACCGCAGTGGCACTGCGGCTGCTCGGACAGCCGGTAGAGGACTATCGACCCGCCTCCTGACTGATATCGCCGGCATCGCAGCGACAGTGCTTCACTGGTCTTTTTTTTCTCGATGCACCTTCGTATACTCCCGCCACGGCGCACCGCTGGCGCGACGCAAATAGCAACATGAGAGGCCACCCATTATGACAAGCTGGACCTTTAAAACGGCTAAAGGACGGTTATGGCATAGCGGCGCCATTGCTTATTCGGTGGTGGTTTATGCGCTAGGCTGGTGGCTCTTATTGAATGCGAATTGGATGACCGTGTTACCCAGCGTTATCCTCCTCGGGCATGCCATGATCATCGCGGCCTATCTGATCCACGAATGCGCGCACAACACATTGTTTACCATCAATCGACACAATATGCAGTTGGCCACCCTACTCGGCTGGATCTGCGGCTCCTGCTACGGCACGGTTGAAGATATTCGTAACAAGCACTTTCGACATCACGTTGAGAACGACGATGTCGTGTGGTTTGACTATGAAGCTTTCTTTAAGCGACACCCTCTGGTTTATCGCGTAACGATTTTGCTTGAATGGTGCTACATCCCCGCTCACTGCATTTTAATGCACACCATTATGGTGTTCACCGCCTTTATTATTCCAGAGCGGCGCGATCAATTACCGAGGAACATCGCGGTGATTCTTATTCGCGGTGGGCTCTTAGTCACCCTCGCGCTCCTCAATCCGCTGGCGCTCGTGGGATATTTGATCGCCTACATGCTGATGATCATCGTACTACGATTTGTCGATGGACTAGAGCATGACTATCCGTATCGGACTAATCTCTTTACCGATGAGGTCTCTGAAAACAAGGGAGATCTTATTTGGGAACAAGAACATACCTTTAGCCCCATTCTCTCTTGGCGCTATGAATGGGTGAACTGGCTCATCTTGAACTTTGGCTACCATAATGCCCACCACGCCAAACCCACGACTCCGTGGTTCGATTTACCCACGCTCCATCGCGAGCTCTTTGGTGAGAATCCCGATACGGTGATTCGGCTCTGGCCTCAACTGGTGATGTATCACCGCTATCGGCGATATCGCATCTTTCATGATGCACCCGACCTCAAGGACGTGAGTGGCAAAGCCTTTTTACGGGCAGCGCAATCGGCGCAACTCACCGGCGGTAACGCCGCGTCTTTTTTAACGTCTTTCTGATATGGCGCACACACTCGAGATCTATCAGTCATTGTGGGCGATGGAGCAGCGAATCCCTGGGGAAACGGAAGCCGCACCAGAGACCATGCTGGAGCGCATTGCTGTGGCGGGCTATCACGGGGCGTGCCTCGACCCCAATGTGGCAGAGATCGACGATTGCCTCAAACTCGGTAAGACTTTTGACGCGCTAGGATTGTCCTGCATGGTGAACGCGTTTCCTCATGACACCGACTCCCTCGAGCCACTCCTAGAGATGGCAGCGCAATTGCAGGCGACGCAGGTCAATGTCATCGGTGGTGTCATGCCACTGACCGCAGTCGAGGCCATTCCGGTGATCGAATCTTGGTTGACCATGGCAGCACAATTTTCCTTTCCTGTGTTATTGGAGACACACCGAAACGGCACACTAAACGACCTGTTTTACACCCTAGAGGTGCTGGACCATTTGCCAGCGCTCCGTCTCTGTGCCGACTTGTCACACTTTGTCATAGACCGTGAGTTGCAACTGCCGCTAAGCACCATCGACCACGACCACTTCACGCGGATACTCGCCCATTCGGACTCTTTTCAGGGACGTATTTCGAATAATCAGCAGATCCAAATTGCACTCGACTTCCCACAACATGACGCCTGGGTGGCACAGTACCGAAGTTGGTGGGAGCAAGGGTTTCAGGCGTGGTCTGATCGCCAGTCCGAAGATGCGACGCTGCGTTTCTTAGTCGAGCTGGGGCCACCACCCTATGCCATTACGGGGGCTGATCAACGTGAGCTCTCCGACCGATGGTCAGAAGGGCTTTTGATCAGGCGCTGGGTAGAGGGTCTGTGGCAAGACATCGGCCAGCCTCGCGCATAATACCCAACGCCCCCTATCACCCGGTCCCCTTTGAGATCCGGTCGCTCTAATAAGACAGCCAGATACGAGGTGACCCGAGACGAATACAAGCGCGAATGTCGCGCTACTCGCTTTATTGAGCAAGTGTTTGCGCGATTAGGTCGAGTGCCGTACTGACTTCGGCTGCGGTGTTGTAATGGCCCAAACCTAACCGCACCACGCCCTGCTCTGGATCAAGCGCGAGCGCGCGCGCCAGCTCAAAAGCATAGTTGTCACCCCAGTGACAATAGAGTCCCGCTGCGGACAGTTGCGCCGCAATCGTACTAGGGGTGTGACGGTCATGCACGAAGGAAACGGTGGCGATCCGTTTTGCCATCGAGCTCGCACCTTTTAGGGTGACGCCGGGTATGGCGAGTAAACCCGACAATAATGGCTCTAGTAGCGCATCTTCGTGAGTCCCCATCGCGTGATACGCGGCGCTAAATTGGGCACGGCGCGTGCCCTGCTCTCCCAGCTGGGAGGCCAGCCACTGAAAATACGACAACGTCCCCATCAATCCGGCGATCAGTTCAAATGCCGGGGTGCCGGTACTGAAGCGTAGTGGTAACTCATTGGTCGCACAGCGCAGTTTATAGGGATGTAATGCGTCGAGGCGCTCGCGCCGACCATACACAACGCCCAAGTGAGGACCGTAAAACTTGTAAGGGGAGCAGGCTAAAAAATCGCACCCCAGGTCTTTCACGTCGATTAACCGATGTGAGGCGTACTGCACGGCATCGACATAGACCTGCGCTCCCGCCGCCTGCGCCATTGATGTTAACGTTTTAACATCGTTGACACCGCCGGTCAGATTACTCGCATAATTCAGCGCTAATAACTTTGTGCGGTCTGTCAGCAGTACCTCTAACATCGGCGGCTCGACCACCCAGCTGTCGCGATCGAACTCCAACCATTTGACGGTCAGGCCATTGTCTTCCGCCATCTGCAACCAAGGCGAAACATTGCCCTCGTGCTCCATGCGAGTAATGATAATTTCATCGCCCGGTGAAAATTGATGCGCCAAGCTACGGGACAAGTGGTAGGTCAGGGTTGTCATGCTGG
This sequence comes from Luminiphilus sp., assembly GCA_028117185.1. Next base: position 83,805 of record JAOHHD010000001.1, on the reverse strand, counting down.
CGCCAATTAGGACCTCGCCGGGGTCGGGCGTGCCGAGAAAATCTGCCATCGCTTGTGTTGCCTCGGCATACATCGCATCCACCGCAACTGAGGTCGGGTTGAAGACCCCAGTATTACTGTTATAGCGCTGAAAATAATCGACAATGTGATCGATCGTTTGCTGTGGCACTTGTGTGCCTGCCGCATTATCAAAGTAGATACGCGGCTGCCCTGCGTCGGTCGTCAGTAGAGAGGGGAACTGCGTTCTCACGAGGTCGATCGGAAATGTCATGGGGTCACCTGAGTAGCGTCTATTGTTTGAGTCGAGTCACGCATCTGTGCAGAGGCATTAAGGCGTGCAAAGCGGCTCACCAGCTCACGATCATTGTGCATCAGTTAACGTGAATGCTGGTCAAAAAAATCAAGAATCAGCGGCCACGACCACGATAACCCATAGGCGTGCCCCATATCGCGGCGACAATCCAGCACGGCGGGCCACTGCGTCTCACCGCGGCAAAATGACCATCCACGGCAGTCCACGTCGGAGACACCCACGTCTATCGGCGCCGCGGCACTACTGGTATCGCAACCATAAGCCTCCGCCCACGCTTTGGTAATCGCCGTTGCGCCAGTGTAATAGTAGCGGTCCCCATCGGTCGTTGTGGTGAAAGATGCCTCACCCCAATCACCCGGCGGTACGGTGCGATCGCGTAACCCAGTAATAGACATGACAGGGATTTCCTCAGTCGCCATGGGTGGTGACAGGTAGCCGCGGTGGGGCAAGCCAATGAGCGATGCCATCGCGGCAAAGATACCTAAACTGCTCTCCTCACGCGCCAAATCCCAAACAAACATGCCGCCATTGGATCCCCCCAACGCATAAATTCGATCTGTATCGACACAGTAGTGCTGCTGAATGTCGGCGACTAAATCCGCTGTAAACTGAAAATCGTCCGTGGTGCACTGGGTCCAAGAACAGCTATTTTCAGCGGTGTCTTGGCAAGAGGGATACCGGTAATCCGCCGTGACAGTATCGTCACAAATGGCGCTCGAGTCATTGGGCACCAAGGCATTCAAGCCATCTCCGTCGAGGCCCGTCGTCGACCCGCTAAAAGACCAAGACGCGAGATGGTTCCCTGGTTCTTCTTGGCCCAAACCCAGTGGGGCGACCACAATATAACCGCGTTGATCACTCTCTGATCGCACCACCGCATTATCTAAGAACTCTCCCGTATCACCGCCCCAGCCGTGAAAGGCAATGATCAGTGGATACAACGTGTCGGAAGCGTAGCCTGTCGGTGTGTGCACGCGAAACGCTCGTTCGACACCCTGAGAGTTCAGCGTGTATTCGCCCGCTGTCCGGCTCGGACCAGGACAACCCGCTCCGGCAGTGGGCGACTCCTGTGGCGTGATCTCAGTTAGCTCAAAGCCCTGCGTCGCCGTATCAAAACTCAATGCAACATCGAAAGCCTGTCCTTCGACTCGTAATCCTTTTAATTGCAACGCAGACTTTGTCAGTGTGACATCCGATACCGCGCTGATATCGACCTCATCTGGGTCGGTAATGAAAGACGACACAAACCGGTCTACTGTAAACTGTACTTGCCGAACCGCTATTGCTCCGTCTTTTGACAGGGCACGAGCCGTCACCTGATGCGCGCCCACGGCCAAGGCTTTGTAATTAAAGGCCATAGAGAAGCCAGACTGCTCCGCATTGGGAAAATCCGGATAGGCTGACGCCACGTCGCCTCGACTCCCGCCCATTGGTATGTCGAAAGCGTAAACGCCGTCGATATCCAGTTCGATCTTATCGATACCAGACTCGGCAATTGCCCATCCACGAAGATTAGAGATGCCGGTATAGGTACCGCCCTCTCGCGGCTCCTCCAGCGTGAGCACCATCGGATCGGCTAATGTCGATGAACATACTGAGCCAATAATCGCCATAGCAAAACAACGAAGCCGATGCTTTTCTTTATTCAAATTCATGCGCGAGACGCTACTTTCTCTCTTCAATATTTGCAACAATCAGACCATTGTCCCCACTAGGATTTCCAATGCAACTGACTGGCAAAGTCGCCATCGTCACCGGCGCTGCGCGCGGGCTGGGCCACGCTTACAGCAAAGCCCTTGCCGCTGAGGGCGCCGCCGTCGTGGCGGCTGATTTACAAGACTGCAGCGGAACTGTGTCTGCTATTACGGCAGCAGGGGGGCAAGCCCTCGGTACTGTCGTCGATGTTGCCAATGGAGAGAGCTGCCAAGCCATGGCTGATCTGGCCATGGAGGCCTATGGACGCATCGACATCGTCATTAACAATGCCGCGCTTTATGCCGGTCTTCAAGGCGCGCGCTTTGAACAACTCGACGAAGCACAGTGGGATCGCGTGATGCAAGTCAATATCAAGGGGACCTGGCTGACCAGCCGCGCCGTCGTTGAGTACATGAGAGCGAGCGGCGGCGGGTCGATCATTAATATCGCCTCGCTGGCGGCTGTCTTTGGGTTGCCTTATGGCCTTGATTACGTCGCCTCTAAGGCGGCCGTCATCGGGATGACGCGCGGTATGGCGCGTGAGCTCGGCGCCGATCATATTCGCGTGAATGCGGTCGCGCCTTCTGCTGTCATGACTGAAGGCACGGAGGAATTTTTTGGTGAAAAGTTTGAAAAGGCGAAAGCCGTGATTGCCGCCAATCAATTGATCCCGCGTAATCTGGAGTCAGAGGACCTCACAGGCACCATCATTTACCTCGCATCCGATGCCAGTCAGTTTGTGACAGGCCAAACACACATGGTGGATGGCGGCTCCTGGTTTTTGTGACACCGTAAAAAGAGACCAACCGGCTTCCTGCCTGAACGATGTAGTCGTTTAACTAGCAGGTGGAGGGAGATGCTGCAGCCGCTGCGCCCACGATTGAAAGCTCATCGACCACGAATTCTCTCTACCCCCCGTCTCGACTTACTCGTATTACCGGTGCTTTTTCACTCGCCACTAATCTGACGCTTCCAGCGACGGATCGGGGGCCGCCCTATCCGCTGTAAAATCGAAAAGGAGTTGATCGGTATTAGCTTGGGCTGCGCGCGTCCTCACTTTCGCGGGCTTCTCGGGAAGCCAGGAATACGCCACACCAGGCGCCAGTGTCTGGTGTTGCATCTTGCGACGCAATTCGGCGGGGGAAAAAGGGGTTGCGCGGGACCACTCAAAGGCGGCTCCCCGTGCCGACACCGAGTCGGGTGTTGACGCCGCATGGCGGTTGCGGAATAACCGGGACCGGCACGTAGCACTGCAGGTCTTCTGATCTGGCCGACCTGAAAAAACTTTGCCGCACGCACCACAGGTAATCTTGATCTTCTCGGCTGCTGGGCGCCGTGCATTATGAAACGCGACGCGACATGCCACGCTGCAAAATCGCTGCTTTGCCTGTTTCCGACAACCATAGTGCTGGCAATATTTCATCTAATTTCTAGTTAAATTGAAAATATGTTGTTAACAAAATATGTTAAATAATCTTTTATTTCAATAATTTAGTAAGACTTGCAACACTTTTATGACATTTATATTATCGATTTAATACTCTATTATGTGAAGTCTGTAGCACCGGTAGGCACTGGGGTGTTCACAAAGTAGTGTGAGCGGCGGTCATCATGGTTGTGCAAAAGCAGGGACATCGGCTTGCGTCTTATCGCCCATCCCCCCCCCGTGACTATTGTGTGAATGGCCGCGACAACTTTATCCGCCATCCATTGATGCCATCAGGTAGGCGACGTAGCCGGGCAAGCACCTAACACCCGTAACCACAGACTGAATTGAGCGAATTGCAGATCCTATAGGGGGCGCTTTGCGCTCGACAGATGGTGGATTGTCACGCACCCTTTGCTCCAAGCTAGGAGTTAGGCTGGTTTCAGCTACCCAACTCATCATCACAAAAGAGAGGCCTATGAAACGCTTAAGCACCCCATTGACATCTCGTCTCACGCAGATACTGCTGGCGATAATGGCATCAGGCTACTTGCTAACCAGCCCGATCAATGCAGCCACTGAAACAATGAGCAGCCAAGCTATCAACGCCCCACCATCGACAGTATTAGTAACCGGAGCTAACCGCGGCATCGGCTTGGCATTAGCTCGCCATTTTCAGCAACACGGGTTCTCGGTCATTGCGACAGCGCGTAAGCCCAATGAGGCGCTCGAGCTTAAAAAAATCGGGGTGGAGACACTGCCATTAGATATTACTGATCCCACGAGTGTCGCAGCCTTAAAATCCAAGTTAGCCGGTCGCCCAATCGACATTCTGCTAAACAATGCAGGCATCAAGGGGCATAACGCCGCATCGTTAACAGAATTAGACATTGAGCAGTTAAAAACCACATTCGATGTCAACAGCTTAGGCGCACTGCGCGTCATTCAAGCATTGATGCCTAACTTGAAGATGGGCTCTCAAAAAATCGTGATCAACATGAGCAGCCGTATGGGCAGCATTGCAAATAACACAGGGGGTGCGATGGGTTATCGTGCCAGCAAGGGGGCCTTAAATAACTTTAACAAGTCGTTATCGATCGAATTCTCAGAACAGGATTTTGTTTTTGTGGTGCTGCACCCCGGGTGGGTAAGAACTGGCATGACCAGCGATCGAGCGACTTATTCAACCGATGAAAGTGCTAAAGCACTGCTTAGAGTGATCACCGAGCTGTCACAAAGCGATAATGGCCGCTTTTATGATTTACATGGCGAATCAATTGCTTGGTAGCACATCGTTAAGCACTGCACGGGCTGGGCGCGGGGAGCAGGCGGTTTCGCCTCGCCGCCCGCAGTCGTTAACCCCTCAAACTTAATTATGTTAAGGCGCTCATAAGACCCCAGCACTGATGGTCACTGTTCACATGCGTCACTCCTGTACCCTTTTGGCAACGCCTAGCCTGTTGTCACGAAACAGCTGACCAACGGCAACAGCATCAAAAAGGCAGCGACCGAGAGTTTGTCGGTGATTGCCAGCTTCAAATGCGCCAGCAACCCGGTGCAAGCCTCTATTGCCTTGTCCTCTATTGCCTTGTCCTCTATTGCCCTGTAATGAACCGTTGCCACTGTGAAGTACCATCATGATGGTACGATAACGAGGTACCGTCACGAATCGCTAAATGGGTAATCACTATGAACATGGCAAATGCCGCAGCCCATTCGGGTCGAATATTATTAGCGCTCTATTTCTTCCTTCCCGGCGTCATGAAATTTATGGACTGGGATAGACACGTCCAACTGATGGAAACCCACGGAATGCTATTGGTGCCGTACTTGTTAGGTCTCGCAGGTGTCATACAGATAGTTGCCAGCTTGAGTCTTTTCATCAACCGGCACGTTGCGATCTGCGCGCTCACATTAGCTGCGATGACGCTCGTCATTAACGTGAACCTTCATGACTTCTGGAATATTTATGAGGGTGTTGACGTGAAGCACGAGACTCAGAATTTCGTTAAAAATCTGGCCATTTTCGCCGGTTTACTGTTACTCGCAGCCACCGCAATGGAAACGCCAGCTCAGGAAAATTCGCATTGATTCAGCTGCTGCGTTACGCGTCGATACAGTTGGTTAACCTAGAGACTGGAGAAACGAAACGAGCGAGGGTTAATAGCCGAGCAAAAGCGCTTTTGCCGGACACACTGGGCGCACACCACGCTCGCCGCCCGTGAAGATCGGTGCGCGACTGCGGTCACAACGATTATTGGGATCACGGTTACCTCTCGACCTGAGCGTTAACCGCTTTTTGTCTCACATTAGGTTGTCTTACATTAGGTGGTCCCACATGGCTTATCCCACAAAGGTTATGCCTCATGGGTGACCCCACATAGGAGCATGAAACACAATGCAGTTAGACTTTTTTTATGATTTGTCGTCACCCTGGACGTATCTTGCGTTTAACAATCTGCAACCCATTATCAAGGAAACGGGCGCTGTGGTGCGATGGCGGCCATTTCTCGTCGGCGGTGTCTTTAATGCCGTGAATCCGGGTGTTTATGAGGCGCGTGCAGTGCCCACTGATCCGAAGGTCGCTCATAACTTTCGATGGTTACACGAATGGGCCCGGCTGGCAGACATACCACTGGTATTTCCGACCGAACACCATCCTGTGAAATCCGTTCTAGCCATGCGCGTTTGTTGTGCACTGGAGCCACAGCAAAATGCCCTACAGCAGTTTTCAGCGGCCGCCTTTGACGCTTATTTTGCACAAGGTGACAATATCGACGACCCAGCAGTGTTGGCGCGTGTTGCAGACAGCTGTGGTTTAGATGGAAAAAGCCTCATTGAGCAGGCCGCTGAGCAATCGATTAAAGATCAACTGCGCGGCAATACCGATGCGGCGATTGCGCTCGGCGCCTACGGATCGCCATCGCTCTTTATTGCTGACAAGCTTTATTTTGGCAACGACCAGTTACCCCTAGTCCGAGATATTTTATTGCGTGGCCAACCTAGCGAATCATCGCGCTAAAAGCACCATGGTAGTGATAAGGCTCCTCTGCCGTGTCGTCACGCTAACGATTTTCGGCGCATTTCGCAGTAGACTCGGTGTCACCACCTATTGACGTGAGTCCTATGTCTGCTGACCTGCAAACCCCCGGTGAAATCTTAGATCGCATCAGCCTCCAAAAACCTCAAGAGATCGTCATCACCACAATTATGCGCGATGGCTCCGACGATGCCATCACCCGTCAAGCGCTCAAGCAGCGATCTGACAGCATGAGTCAGGCCTTGCGAGACGCGGATGTCGGACCCGGTGATTTTGTCCCGATTCACCTACCGACTTGCACCGATTTTCTCGTTGCGACGATTGCGGTTTTTAAAGCAGGTGGCACGCCGATGCCGGTCAGTGATCGATTGCCTGATAGTGAGTTGACGCAATTGCTGGCGCTCGCCGAACCCAAGGTTATTATCAGTCGAATACTCACCGCACCGGTCGTGATTAATCCGGCCGATTTTAGGGCGACCGAGTCGTCGCCACCGAACCAACCGAGTCTCGTCAGTAACCCCATTAAAGCTTTGGCCAGCGGTGGCTCAACGGGCAAGCCCAAACTGATCATCACCACGGGTGATGCCCTGTTTCATGAAGACAAACCCATCATTCCCATGCTAATGCGATTTGAGCCCAGCGACCTCAAATATTCACCGGGCCCGCTTTATCACAATGGCCCCTTTTGGTTTTCGGTGAACATGCTACTGCGAGGCGGTCGCATTCTCTTAAACGAGCGTTTCAATGCGACGCAGTGCCTGCATGATATTGAAACCTATCGTCCTACCGTGCTCAACCTTGTACCGACTATGATGCAACGGCTACTGCGAGAAGACAGGTGGGCAGCAGCCGACCTCTCTTCCGTCCGTGTAGTATGGCACCTCGCCGCGCCCTGCCCTGCTTGGGCAAAAGAAGCCTTTATTGAAAAGCTGGGTGAAGAGGTGGTCTTGGAACTTTGGGCCGCAACAGAAGGTAATGGGTTGACCATTATCGATGGCGCGCAATGGCGCTCACACCGCGGCAGTGTCGGCCGGCCCGTGGGCACGGATATCCTCATTTTAGATCAAGACCGGCAACCCCTACCCACTGGGGAGATAGGCGAAATCTTTACCCGTATGGCAGAGGCTGCACCGCCCTGCGAGTATCGTGGTACCCAGAATCTCGAAGTCATACTCGATGGCTTCAGTAGTGTCGGCGATATGGGTTGGGTCGATAGCGAGGGCTATCTTTATCTAGCAGATCGACGCACTGACCTGATTATTTCAGGAGGCGCTAATATTTTTCCGGCTGAGGTTGAGTCAGTCGTGACGCAGCATCCCAAGGTCAAAGATGTGGCCGTAGTTGGTTTAAAAGACGACGATCTGGGTCGCCGAGTACACGCGATTGTGGAGAGCTTCGACGAGCAAGACGCTCCGACTATCGAAGAACTGACCACCCTCTGTGCGGAGCACTTGGTCAAGTACAAAGCGCCGCGTACGTTCGAATTGGTTCCAGCACTGCCCCGCAACGAAGCGGGAAAGATTCGACGTAGTCAGCTACGAGAGGAAAGAGGCGGATAAGTCCGTCCCATCAACCCAACACACCGCTACGCGATCGGCGGACTGGGTCTTCGCTCCGACATGGGCGATACTTTGTGTCTGCCCAGTCACCCGTTGAAAAAGGCCTTCTATGCAAGTGATGACCGTATTACCACAGGAAGATCTTCGCGGTGTTGAACGCGCAACACAGGCAGCCGAATTGGCGGGCTATGACCAAATTTCGAGCATGGAAAATCGCTACGACCCCCTGTTGCCTTTGGGCATCGCCGCCGTCGCGTCGAAAACAATTAATATTGGCACCGCCGTTGCCATTGCCTTTCCTCGATCGCCCATGGTGGTGGCCAACAGCTGCTGGGACCTTCAAAAAGCCTCCGAAGGCCGATTTATTTTAGGGCTGGGACCGCAAATCAAAGCACATAACCAGAATCGCTTTTCAGTACAGTGGTCAGCACCTGTGCCAAGAATGCGGGAGTACGTCGCTGCATTACGCGCTATATGGCGCAACTGGCAATTGGGAGAGCCACTCGATTTTCGTGGCGAGCATTACACGTTCACGTTGATGACACCTAACTTTGTGCCCGAATCGACGAATCAACCGCCTGTCCCCATTACCATCGCAGCAGTCGGCCCTAATATGCTCAAGCTGGCCGGGGAAGCTTGCGACGGCGTGCATCTGCATCCTTTTTGTACGCGCGCCTATATCGAGGACGTCGTCACACCCAGAATCGAGTCAGGGCTAGCACAGTCTGGTAAATCGCGTGAAACCTTCCAAGTGGCAGGTGGCGGGTTTCTGGCAACCGGCGAGACGGATGAGGACGTGGCTAAAGTGGTTGAGTGGGTGCGATACCGCATTGCCTTTTATGGCTCAACGCCTGCGTACTGGCCAGTTCTAGAACATCATGATCTGGGCGATCTCGGACGAAAACTCAACAGCATGACTAAAGCCGGTCAGTGGGATCAACTCTCAGCAGAAATCGATGACGACGTGCTATCACTCTTTACCGCTATGGGTCGCTACGACGAAATCACACTCGCGGTTAAAGAGCGATTTGGGGGCGCCATTGATATGCTCTATGCGAGCCTCTCTGCTGACAATATTCCCAACATACCCGTCGATGTTCTACAGGACATTCAAGCGCTTGATGTCGCCTTCACAGGCTTTCAGGGCGACTGGTGAAGCAGACTGACTATTCTTCTCTTGCATCCTGTAGACGCTCTAAGCGATCTTGTTCTGCTTGCAGAGCGGCCTTAATTTCCAGCATCACGCTATCGGTATCTGCCGCAATCAGTTCTGTCTCAAACACGCCCGTAAGCTGTGTCTCGGGGTGAAGCGCTCCGTCTTCATACAGCGCCCACATCTCTTCCGTATACTGGCCATCTAGCAGTTCAGGTGCCGACTGACCGTAATACGCGGTGATGTTGTCGACATCGCGCGCCAGCATCGACTTGGCGTGATTATTGCCCGCCGCGTTGACTGCTTGCGGTAAGTCAATAATCACCGGGCCATAATCGTCCACCAGCACATTGAACTCAGACAGATCACCGTGCACCAATCCCAAACACAGCATTTTGACCACGTAACTCATCACCGTGGCATGGTCTTCCAACGCTTGTTCTCGGGTGAGCAAGACGTCGTTCAGTCTAGGGGCAACATCACCGTCCTCAGTGGTCACTAACTCCATGAGCAATACGCCCTCAAAACACCCAAAAGGCTTGGGCACTCTGACCCCCGCCGCCTCTAGTTGATAAAGCGCATTCACTTCGGCGCTGTGCCACTCTGCTTCTTGTTGTTTGCGGCCGTATTTTGAGCCCTTGTCGATTGCTCGCTGTCGCCGACTATTGCGCCCCTTGCGCCCCTCCTGATACTCCACCGCTTGCTTAAAACTGCGCTTCGCCGCCTCTTTGTAGACTTTCGCGCAACGGATTTCAGTGCCACATCGCACAATATAAACAGTCGCTTCCTTGCCACTCATCAGCTGCTGAAGTACTTCGTCGATGACGCCATCTTCGATCAACGGCACTATGCGTTTAGGTGTTTTCATATTTCCATTATCTTCGCCGCCCATACTTAGCGCACAGCGGCATCACGAATGTCGAGGCGCCCTGTCCCCGTTCTGGGCACAGTATGCGGCCAAGCGGCTAAGTAGCCAAATAAACGACATCTTTTCCTCTCACTTAAGCTGGCACAGCGGTACCCACTAGAGAGTGCTTGCACAGCAAGGCCACACTGTTGAGGTTGCTAGACAGCCTAGCTACCCACAGATCACGGCTCCGCGACCGCGTTAAAGTACTCTAATAGCGGACCAGCCACGGATTTTTACTGACGTAAAAACGTTACCAAAATACAGCGCTTCTGGGCGATCACTCGCGTATCTACCTCGTGAGGGTACATCCCAGTAGCGCCGTCTGAGCGGCGTGGTCTTTCCCTGGCACACCCCTTGTGCCCTATACTCCCCCTCCAACGCTTATCAGTGAGTCTGTGCCGATCCGGTACCAGACTCCATAGCGGCAGCCCACAAAAAGAGAGAGTCCTAATGTCAGAAAATAGCGCCAGAGAACTCCGTTCCACCTTTACCGACCAGGGGGTGATCGAGCTGTCGATTGTGACCCAAGACCGGCCTGTTCCCGGCGACGACGAAGTACTGCTCAAGGTAGAAGCATCGCCTATCAATCCCTCTGACCTAGCTTTACTCATTAGCTTCGCGGCGAACCTAGAGACGCTGTCGACTAGGGGCTCAGGTGATCAGACCGTCACATCGATACCGATACATCCTGCGATGCAAGGCGCATTGAAGGCCCGTATGGGACAATCTATGCCCGCGGGTAATGAGGGTGGCGGCGTAGTCATAGATGCCGGCGTTAACGCCCAGCACCTGATCGGCAAAACCGTGGGTGTCGCAGGTGGCGCCATGTATAGCGAGTACCGTTGCCTTCCTGCGCAAAGCTGCCTTGTCATGAACGAGGGGACCACCTCTGAGGAAGCGGCGTCGTCTTTTGTTAACCCTCTTACCGCGCTCGCTTTTGTTGAAACCATGCGATTGGAGAACCATAGCGCGATTCTCAATACCGCTGCCGCCTCGAATCTGGGCCAAATGCTGGTCAAGATTTGTCAGGAGGACAACGTCCCCCTGATTAATGTCGTGAGAAAACCCGAGCAAGTGGCGGTGCTTGAAAAACTCGGTGCCGAGTATATTTGTGATACCAGTGCCGATAGCTTTATGGGCGATTTAGTCGATGCGCTTGTTACCACGGGAGCCACTTTAGGCTTTGACGCCACCGGCGGTGGGAATAGCGGCAAACTGCCGGGCCAGATACTGGCGGCCATGGAAATAGCTGCGAATAAAACGGCTACTGAATATAGCCGTTACGGCTCGGACACCTACAAACAGGTGTATATCTATGGTGGGCTTGACATGTCACCGACTATTCTTAACCGATCATTTGGCCTGCAGTGGGGCTTAGGTGGCTGGTTACTCACACCCATGATTGGCCGCATCGGCATGGAAAAATTTCAGCAAATGCGCGAGCGCGTAGCCCGCGATATTAATACCACCTTTGCCAGTCACTACACCCAAGCAATCTCACTCGAAGAACTGTTGCAGCCAGAAATCATCAGGCATTATGCAAAGCAGGCCACCGGTGAGAAGTACTTGGTAAAGCCCCACCAGTAAAGCGTCACGCTGCACTGTCACGACTAAGGGCTGCGTTGTACAACGCAGAGCCCTTGCACGCAGGGACCTTGTTTAGATGGGTCCTGCCTAGGTGGGTTTTGCCTGCGTGGGTTTTGCCTGCGTGGGTCTTGCGTGCGTGGGCCTTGCGTCGATGGGTCTTGCTTGCTCGGCCATTGCTGGGATGGTCTTTTTGGACAGTCCTTGATCGCAGGGATCCCTCACTGAATGGCCCTTTACTGAGAAAGCTCGACGTTGCCAGCGGGCCCACGTCTGTGGTGAGGGGAACGTTTGGATTGTTTGGGTGTGTTCTGCCAACCCGACAGCTGTGCGTGGTCCACCGCATCGTCAGATGAATCAATGGGTAGACGCTCTAGCGTGCGAGCCACCTGATCACTTCAATGATGATCATTGTCAAAAGCAGCAGCGACGAAAGCGCAAAGCTCGCAGCCCGCCAGGAAACGTTATTCACACTTAACTGCACGATCGAGTGGACAACCCGAGTGGCCACATAGGCCCAGGCCAGCGACACGCTCAGCGCAGTGGCTGTTCCAACTAGGTGAATATAGACCACCGTCGCATAGTAGAGCGTGGGCTGCTCGAGAATGTGATTATAGTTGTCCGTGACATACCGCATTCTCGCCGGCAATTTGGGGCGCAGCTCGTCAGAATGCTTCGCATGTTGAAGATTTCCCCAATATTTCAGCACCACAGGAATCCGCGTTGCCATTAACATTGCCATGACACAACCAGACCAAGCAATCATCGCCAATAACGGATTCAACATATCCATCAACACATTCCTATCACATCATTTAGATGCGACATTATCATCTGCCACACCAAGTTAGCTCTGTGATGTGAGTGTGTGCGGCAATCAATGATCATGGCGTCGTGAAGCCCCCCGCATCACTGCGCTAACCACTGAGCCAGCACCGCGCGCAGTGCGCTCACAAAGGCAATCGGCTCATCTAACATCAAATGATGCCGCGCGCCGGGAATGCCGATGGTCGGTATGTCGGTCCCACCACACTCTCGAAGATAATCCGCCGAATCATCATCAAACAATACACTGTCCTGCCCGTACACAATGGCTTTACGACCCGGTGTGTCGGCAATGACGTGACCGAGTCGTAGCATGCCCTCTTGCTGACCGAATTCGCCTTGAAACACGCCCGCATCAAACTTCCAGCTCCAGCCACCCTCAACCTGTTTGAGTGAATGATAGGCCATGTAGTCAAACAGAGCAGGCACCGTCACGGGTTGCGGGGGTGACAGCACGAAGCGTCCCCGGGCCGTCTCATAGTCCGGGTAGATACGATTGGGGCGCGGCGCTCCCTCGCGGAGCGGCTTCTCGGCCTTGAAAAAAGCTTTAACGCGCTCGGGGCGAAGCAGCATTAAATCGCAGATGATGACTCCACCAAACAGTGCATGCTGGTCCTGCATCGCCGTTATGGCCACATGACCGCCATAAGAATGCGCAATCACGATGGGCTTTATCGCGTGCTCAAACAAACCCGTCGCGCGGGCCACATCTTCAACCTCAGCGGCACGCACTGCGTCGGTGTAGTGATCACGTGGATCCGAATCGCCCATACCAGAAAAATCAAACGCCACGACGTGATATTGCTCGGCTAAAAAAGGCGCGATAAAAGCAAAGCAGCGCGAATGGGCTAAAAATCCATGCATCAATAACAGCCCTGGATTTTCTGGATTACCCCAACGAAAATAATGAATATTGCGGCCACCTGATGCCACCCAGCCCTCTTCGCGGGGTACTTGCAAGGCGTCTTTTAACCACGCAGGCGCGTCGACCGTGTCAGCGGGTAGCTCGCGCGCAAGATCAGGTATAGCTGTAACAGCTGTGTTCACTGGAGTCCTTATCGGCCGATGAGGCGAATCAAAAAAGTATTGGGTACCAAGACGTCGATGCAGACACTCCGCACAGGCGGAGTTTACAAGAGGAGGACGTGCGGAGCCACACAGGATCTGATGGCGCTGGTCCCACAACTGCGCGGGTTATCCAGCGGCATGACTCAGCGAACAGCTTCGGCGCCTCACTCACCTAGGCTAAACAAGGGCGCCCGCGCAACCGCGGTTGCGGCACGATAGGTTAGGCTTGGTGTGTTAAACGGACTCAGCCTGAATGGTAATAGCGCGGCATACGGCCCGTATTAAAAAGTCATTTCGGGTATCTCACCCTCAACGACAAGCGCTCCCTCGGTGAGGGCCATGATCTCTTCAACCGTGACACCCGGCGCCCGCTCTCGCAAAATAAACTGCCCGTTATCAATATCTAATAGCGCAAGATCTGTTAGCACACGTTTAATGCAGCCCTTGCCGGTAAGCGGCAACGTGCATTCTGATAACAGTTTTGATTGTCCTGATTTAGACGCGTGCGTCATGGTCACGATGATCCGCTCAGCACCGGCAACCAGATCCATCGCACCACCCATGCCTTTGACCAGCTTGCCAGGGATCATGTACGACGCAATATTACCCATGCAGTCCACCTCAAAAGCGCCCAACACAGTGAGATCAACATGGCCGCCTCGAATCATTGCAAAGGACTCAGCGGAGCAAAATAACGACGCGCCTGTCACCATGGTCACCGTCTGCTTGCCTGCATTTATCAGATCCGGGTCGACTTCTTCTTCTAACGGAAACTGCCCCATGCCCAGCAGCCCATTCTCAGACTGCAGCATGACCTCCATCCCATCTGGAATGTAATTAGCCGCTAATGTGGGAATGCCAATACCGAGATTGACGTAATAACCGTCTCTAAATTCTTGCGCCACACGTTGCGCTAGCTGTTCACGCGTTAATGCCATCGTTAAACCCCCCTCATGCGTCGCGCACTGTGCGCTGTTCGATGCGCTTCTCAAACGTGCCTTGTATCAGTCGGTTGACATAAATGCCGGGCAAATGGATTTCATCCGGATCGAGCTGCCCCACCTCCACGATCTCTTCAACCTCCACCACGGCGATCTTGCCGGCGGTGATGGCCAATGGATTAAAGTTGCGCGCGGTTTTTCGAAACATTAAATTACCGTAACGATCAGCTTTCCACGCCTTAGCGATGGCAAAATCACCGCGTAGGGCTTCTTCGAGAATATAGTGACGGCCATTGAACGACCTGACCTCTTTGCCTTCGCCAACCGGAGTGCCGTATCCGGTGGCCGTGTAAAAAGCGGGAATACCCGCACCGCCCGCCCGCATTTTTTCAGCCAAAGTACCTTGCGGGGTGAGTTCAACTTCTAGCTCGCCACTCAGTAATTGCTGCTCAAATAACGCGTTTTCTCCCACGTAAGAGGCAATCATTTTTTTGATCTGCTTGTCTTCCAGCAGCAAGCCCAAACCGGCACCGTCAACGCCGGCGTTATTGCTGGCGATAGTGAGCCCCTTGGTGCCGCGGCGCTTGATTTCTTTGATGAGGTTCTCGGGAATACCACAAAGACCAAAACCGCCAGCGATGATGGTCATATTGTCATCGAGGCCAGCCAAAGCCTCTTCATAGCTACTGACCGTCTTATCTAACCCAGACATGTTGCACTCCCATCAATGTTGCACCGACATCATTATCAATCGCGCAAGAGTCTGCGATAGTAACGGAGTTGTCTATTTTTATCATGCCAACCGTTTTGGTGCTAATAGGTTAGTGTCTTGCCGGTCGCTATCCCTTCACTAACTGCCTACCGCTGCGGTGGACTCATCAGCGCTACCATCACGCATGCGTCATGGCGAGGCGGGAAACATTGACCCCTGCTGCGGAGAGTGCGCTATTGCCAATCGGTGTGCCATCGGTAGCGAACAAAAAAAGACGCACCGGAGTGCGCCTTTTGCTAGAGGTGCATTATCGCTGTCATCCCTCACTTCACAATAAAAACATCGTGAGTCAGCTCACGCGTGAACGCATTAAATACAATCTTGTCTAGATTCTGAGTGCCATCATTGATCCTGAACAACACGTGCATCGTGAACGTTGTACCGTCACGAGTATAGGCACCCGTGCCAGCACCTGAAGCAAAAGAGCCATCTTGTAATGCGCCTCTGCCCTCTCCTATTACCGTACCGGACAGGCCATTTGCATCAGCTGTCAGCGTGTAGGTCAAATAAACCCGTCCGTACTCGCCCATTTCGCCTTCGGCACTGATCGAGCCACCGTCTTGAGTCAAATTGACTGAGGTCACAGTCATCTCTACGCTGTCTTGTCGCTGCTCAAAAGAGAGCATGTTGCCGTGACCATCAGCGAACGCCGAGACGCCGAACCCTAAAGCGAGGATGGCTAAAAAAAAGTGTTTCATTGTGATCTCCTTTCGTGATTTCAGCATTGTAAAACCGGGCCACGCTCTGCTGCCTGGCTAAGCCCAAAACGGCAACCCGCTCATTCTCGAATATGATCTTAGCTCACCGGCTCAGCAAACCTCTACTGCCATCCGGCCCGGTCAAATACCATGATCGCGGTCGATTGATGAACACCCAACTCTGCTGCGTTGAGTCCATCTTCTTTAAACTCCCCCAGTGCCGCCACTTTAGAAGAGGCGCCCACATTGGGTACCGCCGGATACTCGTTGTTACCATCGGCAAATAACGATTGCGCTCGCTCGCTCGTCAAGTACTCAAGAAATCGAACAGCGTTATCCTTATTCGGCGCAGTGCTGACAACACCAGCGCCACTGATATTCACGTGAGTCCCGTTACCCTGCTGACCGGGGAAAACAATGCCAACCGCTGACGCGACCGCCAAATCGGCTGGGTCATCAGACGCGGCCAAGCGAGCGAGGTAATAGGTATTCACCACCGCGATCTGGCATTCACCGCTGGCGACAGCGCGTATTTGGCCTGTGTCATTACTCTGAGGGGTTCTCGCAAAATTGCTGACGACGCCCGCTGCCCATGACTCTGCCGCTGCTTCACCCAGATGAGCCACTATGCTGGCCATCAGCGAGATGTTGTAGATATTGCTCGAGGATCGAATGCACACCTTGCCTGCATGGATTGGATCGGCAAGATCAGTGTAGTCAGCGAGCGGAGTCGACAACCCCGCCTCACGGTTATAAACGATCACCCGTGCCCGCTTGGATAACCCAATCCAAAGGCCCTCAGGGTGTCGCATGTTCTCAGGCAGTCGCTCAGTGAGCACCGCAGAGTCTACTGCCTGAAAGATCCCCGCCTGTTCAGCCCGCCACAACCGCCCCGCATCGACAGTGATCAACAGATCGGCTGGGCTGGACTCGCCCTCGCTTTGAATGCGTGCAATCAGCTCATCGGCTCCCGCCTCAATCCGATTGACCTTAATCCCGGTGTCTCGGGTAAAGTCATCGTAGAGGGCGATATCCGTGTCGTAGTGCCGGGAGGAGTACAGATTCACCTCGCCAGCAATGTTTTGCGGTGCCCTATTGTCGCAGGCAGTGAGGAACAAGAGCGCCATCCAGCCAGCGGCGACCATCGAAAATGTACGCATAGATTTAACCTTCATCACGCGAAGCCAGTATTACGCTACGCAGTCTTGGATAGTGAAAAATTGGGTGTCGGCGCAAATAGTAATGAGAATCATTATATTTATCAACCTGCCGATGCGGGAGTGGCGAAAACCTTACCCATTTTGGGCGTCACGCGAACGCGCATGCCCGCCGATAGCGTCCGGCCCTCCACTCGCAAGCAATCCAGAAAGGTCACTGTGTCGCCCTCTCTCGACCTGAAATAGAGACGATCGAGTCTCCCCACAGCCCTAATTTCATCGATAAAAAGCCCCTGTGGATCAGGCTCGATCAACAAATGATCTGCATCCACAACCAGCTTGAGAGCGGCGCTCGATATCGTCGGGTCGATCAAAGCGGAACGACCCCAATCTCCCACCGGGGTTGTGATGACATCGCCATGTAAGGTGGCGTCAAAAACCTGTGGCTCACCAAACAGTTCGGCGCCATAGGTCGATCTTGGTGCGTCGAATAACCCCTGAGAAGCACCCGCTTCAACAATACCGCCGTTATCCAGCACCACCACGTGGTCAGCCACCGTCAATACCTCGTCAGGATCATGGGTCACCAATAAACCAATCGAGTCTGTTTGCCGGATAATCTGCCGAGCATCCTCGCGCAGCGCTCGGCGAAAAGGCACATCTAAATTGGCATAGGGCTCATCGAATAGCAGCACGCGCGGCTCGGGCGCCAAGGCGCGCGCCAACGCCACACGCTGACGCTGCCCACCCGATAAACTCTCTGGATACCGATGACCAAAGTCAGGCAAACCGACCCGGCGAAGCCAGTCCAAAGCGATCTCATGGGCGCCTTGTTTTGGCAGACCAAATGCAATGTTGTCGGCAACCGTCATGTGAGGAAACAGCGCACCCTCCTGAAACACCATGCCCACGGACCGTTGCTCTGGCGGCAACCTCACTGAAGCACTGGCCAACGGGTCGCCATCAAGGGTGATTTGCCCTGACTGTAGCGTCAATAAACCCGCCACCAATCGGAGTAAAGTGGTCTTACCACAACCCGACGGCCCGATTAAGCAGGTGATCTTGCCGCTATCGCACTGAAGCGAAATATCATTGAGCACCGCGTTTTCGTTAAATCGGTGCGATACTTTGTCAATTACGAGCATCTGGATACACTACCACTTGAAAGACAGCACGCGACAGTCTATGCGCAATCCATTACTCCGATCTAGCGCTCTTTGGGCATTACCCGCTTGGTTAATGGCAAGCCTAGTGGCGGTGCCCATTCTGGTCACACTGCTGTCGATCACCAGTTCTCCGAGCCCCGTGTGGAGCCATCTCAAGGCGACGGTGCTCAGCGACTATGCCGCGAATTCTATTTTTTTAATGGGGCTCACTGCCACGTTCTCGCTCATCTTAGGAGTCTCCACGGGCTGGCTGATTGGCGCTTGCTCATTTAGAGGGCACCGCACGTTATCGTGGCTACTGATGCTCCCGCTGTCGGCACCCGCCTATATCGTCGCTTATGTGTACACCGATCTGCTTGAAGTGTCCGGTCCCGTGCAGAGTGCGCTGCGGTCATGGCTATCACTGGGGATCGGCGAGCTGCAACTGCCGTCAATCCGCACGTTGCCCGGTGCGGCGCTATTACTGTCTCTGGTGCTCTACCCTTATATCTACCTGCTCGCCCGCAATAGCTTTGCGGGGCGCTCGGGCACACAATTTGACGCCGCGAGGGTGCTAGGGCACGGCCCCTACAGTGCGTTTTTTCGTATCGCACTACCCGCCGCTCGTCCCGCCATCATCGGCGGGCTCGCACTGGTATTAATGGAAACGCTAGCGGATTTTGGGGTGGTCAGTTATTTCTCGGTTCCCACCTTCTCAACCGGCATTTACCGAACGTGGATTGGGCTCGGCGATAGCGGTGCGGCGCTCAAGCTCGCGTCGCTCATGCTGTTGTTTGTGATTGCACTCATTGGTCTGGAGGAGAGTAGCCGCCGCAGCGCAGTCGATCGCAGTGATGTCTCACGCGCCACGCCCATCTCACTCACTGGCGGGCGCGCCCTCCTCGCACTGACAATCTGTAGCGTCCCCGTCTTGTTGGGATTCATAGTGCCCGTCTGCACACTGGCGATTTATGCGATTGAGCATTGGGACCTCTCATCTAACAGGCATTTTGGCGCCCTGGTGTTCAACAGCACCTCATTAGCCATTGCAACCGGCATCATGGCCACGATGATTGCGTGGGGATTAGCGTATTTAAAACGCCTGAACCCCAGCCCGCTCAATTACGGCCTGATCCGCCTATCCACTTTGGGTTACGCATTGCCCGGTATCTTGCTGGCACTCGCCATACTAGACGCATCAGGCACATTGGCTCAGTGGTGGCCTGCCGGTGGAGGCTTGCTGCTGTCTAGCGGCGTTGCACTGCTGCTCTATGCCTATGTCTGTCGCTTTCTAACGGTGGCTTATCAGTCAGTGGACGCTGGCTTCTCCAGCATTTCCCCTGACATCGATGCCGCCGCCAGAACACTGGGGGCGGCGCCCAGTCAGGTACTGTGGCGCATTCATTTACCCCTGCTGCGACCTAGCATCCTCGCCGCCACCCTTCTCGTGTTCGTTGATGTCATGCGCGAGCTCCCCGCGACACTGATATTGCGGCCCTTCAACTTCGACACACTCGCAACACGCGTTTATCGATTGGCAAGCGATGAGCGCTTGGCCGATGCTGCGCTACCCGCCATCGTGATTGTCTTAGTCGGGGTGATCCCCGTGCTGTTGTTGCAGCGATCCAGCGCAACTCGACAGACGAGCAGTGCCAATGCCTCGCCATGACCCGCTTTTACGAAAGAGGATGGCGTGCCCGTAGCCTTACGCCTTACTCGCTCAATGATCACAACGCTTAGCCACCCTGATGACGCCGTGACTAACGACGGGGGGGCAACCACACCATCTGCCAACAACAGCGACATTCATCAATGGGTCAAGCGACTCGCTGGCTCGACGCTGGCTGCCTGGCATTCGTTGCGGTTTTTTCTTCGCCTACGGTTTTTTATTCACCCGCGGTTTTTTTGACAGGCAGTAAAGCATCGTACTCAGGCTTCTCGCCCTGGGCCTGCGCCACATAAGAGGTGCGAATGGCCTCGCCATCGAGCATGGCTGCATTCCAAGTCGCGATATAATCGAGACCGTCTGCTGTGGTGTGATCGCGGGCATAATTGACCATGCGCTTTGCACCCGACACGGCGAGGGGCGCGTGCAACGCTATCTGTCTGGCAATGTTCATGACCGCCTCGAGCATCTCTTCTGCCGTGTCATACACCTCGTTCACAAGACCAATATCGCGCGCTTTCTCAGCACTGACGCGCTCGGCGGTATAAGACATTTGACGCGCCCATCCCTCAGGAATCAGCTTCACCAAGCGAGGGTAAGTGCCTACATCTGCCGTCATACCAATGGCTGTCTCGTGAACCGAGAAAAACGCATCTTTCGTGGCATAACGACAATCACACGCGGTAATCAGATCCATGGCGCCACCGACTGCCGCTCCTTGAATAGCCACCAATACCGGCATGCGTGCTGCCTCTAAGCAACTAAACGCATCTTGGAGTGCCATACAGTGATGGCGAAATGCTTCTGCGCGAACAAAGCGGCTATCACTGTCATTGTCATTGTCAGAGCCATCTAACCCTCCGTCCATGAAGACTGCAATATCCATTCCCGAGGAAAAATGTCGACCTTCCGCTGAGAGCACAATGACCCGCGCTGTCCCATCTCTTGATAGTGCATTCACCGCGTCGGGAAGCTCCGTCCAGAAAGAGGGAATCATAGAGTTCGCTTTCTCTGGGCGATTAAAGCGAATGTGCGCGATACCCTCGGCGACGGTGAGATCAAAACATTCGTAACTCATGACTTTCTTCCTCATTCTGATTGGCGTCATTACCCAGCGCAGCACCAGCACACCGGCCAGCATTCCTACTGCCGTGATACGCTGGCTCACGGACCGCAGTAGCAACGTCACCGGTATTGGGTCAAGCCAGTATCTGCTTCGCGCCTAAAGGTTCGCTCGACTGCGTATTAAACGATCAAACTCTTAAAGTCGCAACATTGCCCGGTCAATGCTTGGCGGTGGCATTGGCGCTGGGAACCATGTTGACACCTACACCGCGAATCGTTCTGAGCGCCTACACCGACTACTCGTTAACTCGATCAATTGGGCTATCACGCTATTGCTTCGCAATCACCGCAATAGCACTATTGTAGATCTACTCAAGCGCACTACCCGGTGGGCATGAGGGGGCATTGACCGATCTGGGTTTCGAGATTGTTGGCAAATTGGACGAGGCAGTGCAACGAAATGCTGCTCGAGCCTTGTGAGAGTATAGGCGCGTGAAGAAGACTCAACGCTGCGACAAAGCGCTAGCAAAATGGCTGTTGCTGTTGACCTGCTCAAGCTTCGCGGGTGTGCCCTCGGTCAGCGCCAGTGAGGACCCTGCTGTGGACCTCGGCGGCTTCTTCTTCGGTGATCTCTACCACGTTCCCAGCCACCACACTATTGAGGGTGACGGTGCGTCGGGGGCGGTCCTGCGCCGGCTGCTGCTCACCGCGGATGGCAGATTTAGCGATGAATGGTCTGGCAGAGCTCGGCTTGAGGCCTATCATGAGGGTGCGTTTGAGAATTACAAAATGACGCATCGGATACTCGACTTGGGCGTAACGAGACAATTGGGTGATCACCAGCTGTCGGGCGGACTCATTCCAACTATCACTTACGATGTAATGGAAGCGTTTTGGGGTAAGCGCTACTTGGTGCGCACCGCGCCAGACATCCAAGGCATTGCGGCACGTGATGTGGGCTTAAAATTGATGGGACCGTTGCCCGTTACGGCGGGTTTGAGCTACCGGGTGATGTACGGCTCTAAAGCAACTTGGGAGGCGGACAAGAACCCTTTTGACAAGACCATGGGCGGTATCACTTGGCACGGCTCAACAGGTTTTTTGATAGATGCCTATGTGGATTGGGAATCGCGACCGGGGCCTTACGATCGATCCACCGTGCAATTCCTAGTGGGTAGAAAAACTGAGCAATACACTCTCGGTTTGGAATATACCAATCAGGATAGAGAAGAGGATCCAGATCTCGAGCTCGCTTCGCTGATGGGCGTTATGAAATTAGGCGGGCCATGGAGTGTGATGGCACAGTTGCACCGCCTGTTTAAACCCAGCGTGAAAGGCAATGACATTGCCTACATCCCTTTTGACCCCACTGCGAAAGCGACCAATGTAGTGGCAGGCGTAGAATATCGTTTCAATCGACATTTTACGGTGAGTCCTAACATTGTTTGGACCCGCTACAGCGTCAATGCGTCAGGCGTAAAACCTGACGATGATGTGCATCTGCGGCTGACCTTTTATGTGAACTTCGAGTGAGTACGGCACCATGTGCCGAGCTTGGAGCACCGTCTCAACCCCGCGTTTTAAAGGTCTGTAAGTGGTCAGCTCTTCTTCGATCACTCCTGGGGCTAAGCAGATGACGACGGCCTACACCATGCTCATTTAGCTGGCTATGTTGCAGATAGCGATCTTCTACCGCCCTAAAGAGGTAACAACGTTAATAGAAAGGTGAATACGAGGTAAGGGACTTCTATAGTAAAACTTGTCTATCCTGACTGAAGCGGCGCAGGCTAAATGGGATCGCCACCTAAAACCGCCGGCGTTTCACAAAAAGTCTGCAGGATGTGCCGCTGATGCTCTTCAATCCGATGTGAGAGCACCTCGGCGATGGCCGGAACTTTTGAATTGGCTGCAAAGAACTTCAACATACCTTGGTTTTGCTCTGTTACCGGCATAATCTCTGGCGGCACGGCGGTAATACACATACTCATCGTCGCCCAGTAGATGTCAGCGGCTGTCGGCGTTTCACCGACGAGGTACGGAGAGCCGTGCTCGGTTTGTTGTTGCAGACGTCGGTCGATTAACCCAATTACCTCGGCGATCTTGGCTGGAGCGGCCGAACTTGCCGCGTCGGTGTAGCCATATTTTCGGCCCAAAGGGCCATCATTCATAATCCGCATATTCCAAACGAGGCCGTCCTCACCCAGTACCACCGAACACAACCCAAACATTTCCACGCGCTGCTCGAAGTCTGTCGGAATCAACGACGGACTGTTAGCACTGCCAATCTTCTCCGCTAGTGCGAGTTGCTCAATCCAAACGCTTCTAGGTCTCTCGTCATTAAAGAACATCGTCGGCAAGCTGGTTTGGCTAGTCAGCTCATAAAGCCGCTTTTGTCTGTCCTCTCCTGTCTTCTTGTCGACACCCATCAGCGGGTGCAGTGCTCGGATAACAGGAATCTCTTTAACGAAACAGATATTTTTGAGGGCCTCAGCATAAAGCGCCTGAATGCCGGGGATGAAGGTGATTCGCACCCCCTCTTTCATCGCTGCCGCTTCGTCTAACGTTATAAAAGATACCGCCATCCTATTCCTTCCTAATTTTGTCTCAGTGAGTTTTTAGAACCTAACCTTAGGAATCAACAAGTCATCATGCTATGCAGTCAATCATGGGTTGTCCCTTTCTATTCTCTAATAAATGGCGCTCGATAACCACGAGCGTGAAACAGCAACGAGAACAACCTTTCCGTAGCGCACCCAGCAAGTCGCAGATACAACAACTACACTAGTGAAAGCATTTAATGACTTGGCATTAAAAGAGGGATGACGACAGGACGATAAAAAACTAGTTTCTTAAGGATATGTCGTAGCGCTACACGGTACCGAACCGCCGACCTCAACACTAAACGGTAGTAAATAAACCATTATTAAACTCTAGCTCCACGCATAAGATCCCCGTTTTTTAGAAACTTAACCAAAGCGGCGGCGGCAGCATCAAGCCATTAACGGACGTTGTGAACGTCATCAGGAAAGGTACAAAGGACTAAGCCCAAAATTTAGCCGCGCGCGAAATGAGAATCGACAGGAGTCCCAAGCGTTTTTGATTTAGGCCGCCTACCGGGCCAGAAAAAATCAGCTTCGTCGTCGCTGTCGCTAGGCAGTGATCCTTGAAATTAGTCATATTAAACTCAGCGCTAAACCCTAGCTTTCTCCGCGTGCCCTCCACTTTAGCCTTGAACAGCTCGGTGTTTCTCAGGCAGGTTAGTTAGTAGTAAAGCTGTCAGCATTCCCTACGGGCCCAACATCGCGTGTGCTACCTCCTAGATAGCTGGCAGATCACTGAACTGTTCCCACTACTGGGCATCACCCTGCTCCAAATACCCAGAACCTTGACCTTGTCAGTCGACCAGTCGATCTTTGTGCTACGAGTCGCGACAGCATAAGAGGACAGGCCGATAGCACTTCAAGGCGCTCCGCGCGCTGACCGGCCCATAGGCGTCGCTGATCCTTCAGAAAGTAGGCTCAGACAATCTTTACCGAGCTGACATCTGCTTGCGCGCAAGCAAAACTGCCTGCTTTAACAGTTTAGAACAGAAGTGTTCGTTTCTAGCGATTTGGCTGCCCATACCGCCGACGGTAAGAACAACAGAGCGATCAATCTGATCTTCGGTCAGACAACCGATAAATTTCGCAAATTTCAGCCCTTCAGCTCGCAAGACTAACTAGGCAGTCCGCGCCCAACAGGCCGTATTGCTGTTCTATGCTTCCTCAGCTAATGCCGTCATCGTCAGTCAGCTTAAGTATCATCCTGCCATCATGATCGCCCGTGAAAAGGCAGTTAAGCGTTGCTGGTAAATTCTCAAAACCTGCACGTTCATCAATTTTGTATTTGATTTTTTCTTGGTCAATCCAAACGCCGATATGAGCCTGCGCCTCATGATACCGAGCTCGGTAATCAGCCACTAAGAAGCCTTCAATACGAGCACGCTTCACCAATAAATTCCACATGTTTCTCGGACCAACACGATCAGACACGTTATAGTCGGCGATCATTCCACAAATACCGATGCGAGCCCCAATAGCAAGGTTGTCCATTGCGGCCTCGAGTATCTCGCCGCCCACATTATCAAAATAGACATCCAATCCGTCAGGAAAATGTTCAGCAATAGCTTCAGACATATTTTCGGTGGCTCGGTAGTCGATAACCGCGTCTGCGCCTAGCTCACCTAAGACCCAAGCACATTTTTCTGTCCCTCCAGCCACGCCAACGACTTTACAACCTTTTATTTTTGCGAGTTGGACCACCAAGGAACCTACCGCTCCAGCCGCGCTAGAGACCAGAACTTGTTCTCCATCTTGAAGGTTACAGACATCAAACAGACCAAAATAAGCCGTGGCACCCTTGCTGCCTAAGGCATGCGAGAAGGCGCGCAGGTCTTGGGTTCCATCGTAAGGTATTGGATCCACGCTTCCCTCCGGCACAACGGCAAAATCTTGCCATCCTGCAACACCCATAACAAACTGTCCCACGGGGTGTTGCGCGCTATTGGATTTAACCACCTTTGCAAGTATTCCACTTCGTACGGGCTGCCCAAGTGGCAACGGATTCCAGTAGTTGCCTCCTGCATCCATCCATCCACGCTGAGCTGGATCGACTAGGGCATAGAGAATTTGCAATAAAATTTCGCCATCACCAGGCTCCGGTATATCCACCTCGCGATATTCAAAGTCGGTTTTTTTAGGGTGCCCAACAGGACGCTTTACGAGTAGCCATTGGCGATTCAGTGATTGATGCATTTGATTTCCTTGGCAAAATTGATAGGGTTTGATCACACCGCAGGGAAGAAATTTGGGCTTAATGACTCCGTATAGGAAGATTTCTCAATCGGTACCTAAGGCTTTTTTTCAGACTGCTCCAGATTGCGCAGATTATCGGTACCACCACGCAAGTAATGGGGGTTGTCGATCGCCCAGCCTTTTGACAACGGAGTGGTGAAATAAAGGTGAGTAACGGTGTCTCGAATAAGCCACCGGTTGTCCACTCGGATGTAGTTATCGGTTATTTTGCCGGCCACAAAAAGGCTCTCGCCTTTGTCTGCATATTTCGCCTCGAGATATAGAAACCCCTTAGCTGTATCGCCGTCCACGTCGACAACATGATTGTGTATGAACTGTTTGAGCATATCCGTGTGGTTGGGGATATCGACAAACTGCTCAATGATGTCCTCCCTCCCTTTCATAATGGCGACATAGCCAAAATCGATAGTCGCATCCTCGGTAAACAAATTTGCTATCTCAGCCCAGCGCCCTTCGTTGACATAATCGTGATAAGTCATTCTCAATCGGCGCAGCGCCTCAATATCATCTAGCAGCACCACCTTCTTTTCGAGCTCAGCGATTCTGCGTTCGAGTGAGGATAAATCGATATTACTTTGGGTCATCTAGGATTCCTGCGTAGTTTCTTTTCGGCCCATCAGGCGCAAATGTTATATCTTGAGAATACATTAGCGGCAACCACTTTTAAATGGTACAGTATTATTAAGAAAAACTGTTAAGAAATAACTGAGATAATCAGCAACTAATCTAGGTCGTTATCTTCGTGGCGATATGGTAACTCTTGAGAGACGGTTATCAATTGTGATTTCGCACCCTGCAACTGTGTGGAGAAGTAAAAGTGCATGAAACAGAGCCCAAGGCACTCGGATTCAAAGCAACGGATCCAGCGAACCATCTTTACCCCCATGACAACTATGCCAACATGCATGAAGAAGCCCCGATTTTTTATGATGCTGACAGAGATCTTTACTGGGTGGTGCGCTACGACTTGATTCAGTATGTAAATAAAAACCCTCAGACGTTCTCTAGCAATATCGAGCTATTTGGCGGCACGGGCCTTGCTGGGTATCCCGAGTCAGTTCAAGCGATTAGATCGCGGGGTGTCGGGCATGGAGACACTCTCATCACTAACAATGATGCCGAATCCCACCGGGCCTACAAAGAAATTGTTCAACGAGCCTTTGCTCCTCGCCGACTCATCATCTTTGAAAATCAGATAAAGGAGTTAGCAAGTCAACTCATCAATGAGTTCCCCGAATCTAGTGAAATTGACTTTTCTGCACAGTTTGCAGTGCCGCTCACGTTCACTGTTATCTGCCGTCAATTGGGAATCGAAGAGGAAATGCTTCCGACATTTAAAAAGTGGTCGGATGCAATCGACGTCCTCTTAAGTAATATGGCCGACGAAGATGCACTGATAGCTGCCGCGCAGGATGAATTGGCGTTACAGCAATATATGCTCAAACGCTGCGAACTGAGACGCCAAGATCCAAAAGAAGATGTAATCTCAGACATAGTAACTGCAAAATATAACGACGAACGGCCGCTAAATGACACCGAGCTCTTCGGCATTCTGAATCAGCTGTTCGTTGCCGGCAACGAGTCCACCCGGAGCACCCTTATGGGTGCAATCTACTACCTCACTCAGCACCCAGAGATTTTTACCGAAATCCGTGAAGGTGGAGAGCCGGTAATCAAGGTCTTTGTTGAAGAGGTGTTGCGTATGTGGTCCGCCGTCCAAGGCCTCTATCGTCGAGCCCTCCACGACACGGAGATTGAGGGTGTAAAAATCCCAGAAGGAGCAAAGATTCACATCCGATATGGTGCCGCAAATATTGACCCTAATTTCTTTGAAAATCCTCTCGAAATTGATCTCACGCGAAGCAGGCCGCGCAGTCACATCGCTTTCGGATATGGTATTCATCACTGCGTCGGCGCGGTATTAGCCCGTCAAGAACTGGTTAGCGCTATCGAAGCACTGACGACGACCTTTTCAAAAGTTACGCTTGAGCAGTCCCCTGCCGACTTTCACTTTTTTTCAAGCTATCACCTTCGGTGTCTAGAGTCCTTAAGGGTAAAATTTTGGAAATAACACGTTTAGATCATGAGACCCCTTGGCCTCCGAGGCGCCTAGCATGGCAGGCTGTCATTCTATTGGGTATAGCGAACTTATTCTCCTTCGTAGACCGATTTATGCTGAGCCTTGTTGTTGGTCCGATAAAACAGACCTTCGACATATCAGACACAGAAGTCGGAATGCTCCAGGGCCTAGCCTTCGGCGTTTTCTATACCCTACTTGGCATACCGATAGGCCGGATCGCTGACAAATACAACCGGCGCACCATAGTCGGATGGGCTGTAGCACTTTGGAGCTTGATGACGGCGCTATTTGGACTCGCTAGAAACTATACCGAGCTGTTCTTATGTCGGATGGGAGTTGGAGTCGGTGAGGCGGCACTAAATCCTTGCGCGGTTTCATTGCTCAGCGACTACTTTCCAGAGGAAAAGAGAGCTACGGCACTGGGCGTATATACCATGAGTGCGTTTATTGGGGGGGGACTCGCGATTTTACTTGGCGGCACGCTTGTCAGCTATTTAAGCAGCCTAGGTGCCCTCGTGCTTCCGTTTGTAGGTGAAATTGAAGCCTGGCAACTTGCTTTTATCTGCGTAGGTACTCCAGGGCTTGCTGTAGGTCTCTTAATGATGACGATCGAGGAACCTAAACGGCGGGAGCTCTTTGGGAGCGTCCCCGAAGGAAAATCGGTTCCGTTTAGCGTCATGGGAAAAATCCTGAGAGACAAGCGAGCGGCATTTAGCGCGCTGATCTTCGGATTCGCCCTCGTCGGGCTGGATGGCTACGCCAAAGCCTCTTGGATGCCAGAATTCTTTGTTCGCACTTTCGGATGGTCAATGGCAGAGATAGGCCTGAATTACGGGCTTACCTACCTTGTCTTTGCTGGGGCAGGGGCATTATGTGGTGGATGGGCCAGCGACCTTCTCCGCAGGCGGGGACACATGGATGCACCATTTCTTGCTGCCGCCATTGGAGTCGCTATCTCTCTTCCTTTCAGCGTCATCGGACCACTCGTTAACCATGAGTTCGTAGCACTGGCATTCATCGCGGTCGCCATATTCTTCAGCACGTTTCCATATCCCCTAGCTGCAACTGCCGTTTCTCAACTGGCACCCAATCAGATGCGTGCACAAGTTATGGCTTTTTACCTTCTAGTGGTTAACCTTGTTGGTGTTGGGCTTGGACCGACAGTAACTGCATTATTGACCGACTTTGTATTTGGCGATGAGTCTTACCTTCGTTTCTCTCTCTCCATCGTTTCTGCCTGTACGTTGCCATTGGCATTTCTAATTTTTACTCTTGGTCGACCCGCATATAAAGAGAGTATTGCGGTGCAAAAGACTAACTGATGTCTAGAATAGAACAACAGCCGGTGAAGCCATAATGAACTCAGGGCTTCAAAACACCACTGCGGTGGTCACGGGAGGTGCGAGCGGCATTGGTGCGGCATGCGTTCGAGAATTTGCGAACAAGGGTACTCGCGTTGCGATTATTGATGTTGATCGAGAGCTCGGTGAGCAGCTGGCTGAAGAGGTTCACGGCAGATTCTACTCTGCAGATGTCACCAGAGAAGGTGACATTGCTCAAGCGGCAGCAAAGATTGATACCGATCTTGGCAGCGTCGACGTATTAGTCACTAGTGCTGGCATAGGCCAGAATTTAATGCCTCCAGAAACGCTTTCTATGAAAGATTGGGATCGGGTAGTCGATACTAATTTCCGCGGAACCTATGTGACATGTGCCGTTTTTGGTGCCCGTATGGCCCTACAAGGCTGTGGCAGCATTGTGACAATAGCGTCCATTACGGGAATGCGAGCTACACCCGTACATGCTTACGGGCCGTCCAAGGCTGCCATCATAAGTCTAACGGCCGGTCTCGCAGCAGAGTGGGGAAGGTCCGGACTTCGGGTAAACGCTGTTTCACCTGGGTTTACTCTCACGACTCCAGTCCAAGCTGCATTTGATAATGGGCAGCGTGACAGATCCATTATCGAGGAAAACACAGCGCTCCATCGGCTTATCCAACCCCATGAAATAGCGAAAGCCGTCGCGTTTCTTGCCTCGGATGCAGCCTCCGCGATTACAGGTATCAATCTACCCGTCGACGCTGGATGGCTAATCACCGGATCACATCATACGTATGGCGGCATTCCTGACGCCAAAATCCACTAACTGGCCTAATAGGCACATGTTGTAGATTTGTATCAAAAAGGTAATCGGCAAATGAATGAATTTGAGAATAAAATTGTGTTAATAACCGGCGGCGCAGACGGTATCGGTAAAGGCTGTGTCATGCGTTTTGTCGAACAAGGCGCCACAGTGCTTATTGGAGACATTCAGGAGGTCAGAGGGCGTGCACTGGCTAACGAGCTTGGCTCTTCGACGCACTTTATCCCGCTTGACGTAACAGATAATCAATCCTGGAAAGACGCTGTTGAGCTCATCACTACAGACTTCGGTTCGCTACATGTCCTCGTAAACAACGCGGGAATATCGGCCAGAAATTCGATTGAGGATATGGATTTGATTGAGTGGCAGGCAATACACTCGGTGAATCTTGATGGCATTTTTCTAGGCTGTCATCATGTTATTCCACTTATGCATGCCTCGGGAGGAGGTTCAATCGTCACTATCTCGTCTGCGCTCGGGCTGAAACCGTTCTCGATGTACCCGGCTTACTGCTCTGCAAAGGCAGCGGCGCGAATGCTGACTAAAACGCTTGCGCTTTATTGTGCCGAACGGGGTTATGGCATTAGGTGCAACACGGTGTTCCCAGGTGCTATTAAGACGCCTCTCAGCGAAAAAATAGCGCGCGATAGCGGCGACTATGATGCCTATATAAAGTTTCGATCAAACGCGCACCCCATTGGCTTCATAGGTGAGCCAATTGACGTTGCAAATGCCGTTTTTTTCTTGGCTTCTGATGCGGCTAGATACATAACCGGCGCGGATCTCGCGGTAGACGGTGGCGCGTCTCTCTGATTGAATCAGCGAGCATTTCTACCTAATATTTTTTTATCACAGTCAGCCAGGCAAGGGTGAATTGAATGCCGAAAGTTATTGATCAAGTCAAGAGGCGTGCTCAGCTTGCGCAAACGGCTATGGAGGTTATTGCGGCGAATGGGCTACAGGGGGCAACGCTCCGCAACATTGCTGACGCAGCTGAAGTGTCAGTTGGGATTCTTCAGCACAATTTTCGGACTAGAGATGCGCTTCTAATCGCCGCCTTTGAGGTGGCCGTGGCCCGTGTTGAGCAAATGGTGATTGATTTTTCAGGCACCACGAAAGATGCCATTAAAAAATTTGCAATAGACACGCTTCCTCTCGATCGACAGCGGCAAATCGAATGGAGGGTGATGGTTGCGTTTCGCGCTGAAGCACTCTCAAACCGCATTTTGGCGCGGGAACAGAGATCTAGATGGCGAAAGTTCAGGCAGCTATTTAAATCGGCGATTGAGCAAGGAGTTAACTCGGGGAAGATCTCTAAAAAAGTAGATTCTGAAAACGCGTCCTATTCAATCCTTTGCGCCATTGACGGCAGCGCTATGTTGTCACTGTTTCTAAATAGAGAGTGGTGCGCTGCAGAGCAGGCCGCTAATCTAGGGGCGACGATTGACAGGATCCTGTCACCTTAATCTATGATTACTTTGTTCAACTTGCTCTAATGCTCTACGGTAGCTTAGGTAACCTGCGTAGATAAAGCTCGTAAGCCTCGGCGCTCCTGCTATGGAACTTTGGAAGCTCGCAAGTAGTACAGCGAGTTACCGAGCGAACTGCCCCATCGATGATCCCGTGGGAGTTCCCAGATAAATCCTATCACCGAGTTCAACGGCCACCGTCGCGCCACCAAAATATGCATTGCCGCCTCTCAATATTTCAGAAACTTTACCGTCCGTAGCATTGACTTGGTAAACCACAAAGCCTACAGCGCAAACGTCATCTGGGCGCGCCAAGCAGTCACCGATGGTCGCAATACTCTCAAGATGGGTAACCGCTAATAGTGACCCGTTGGCTGCCAAGCTGAGATTGTCGGGGGCGCCATCCACCGCCGCCGCCCATACAAGCTTGCCGGAGGCGCGCTCAACGGCAATGATCTGGTTACCAAGATAGTGATTACTATAAACGACAGATCCATCATGAGAGACTTGAACTCCGTTGGGCAAAGCGCCTTCAGTTCCCGGCACCTTGGTCCAACCCCTATCTTTCTGCCACTCAATAACGTAGCCCGATTTGATGCCGTCGTTAGGTTGCCGCTTAAAGGCCTCTGACGCTAACTCTCGGGGCATCATATGGCTCGCTACAAACCCTCCATCAGGCAGCGCCGCCACATCGTTGATCCAGTAGGGTTCGTCCACGAGGACGCAACCTCGCCACTTAGCCGTGAACGTGTCCTCAACGGGCTCGATTTCAAACCACTCAACCGCTTCCCGACTAGTGTGATTCACTGCCAACAGCGTGTATGTTCCAGCGCCGTTTTGCGACACATGTATGCCGTGCGGGGCGAACCCAAGTGGCGGCCCCGGACAATTTGGCGCACCCCAAGCCAACATCTCTCCGCTATCAAAATCCTCGATACTAGGCTCGTAAACTACGTCAATTTCGCCCGACTCTGGATGAAATACCCGAAGATCACCATTACCTGAAACGGTGTAACCACTAATGATAAGAGCATCAGCATCGACCAGAATATCGATATCTTCAGGCGCTCTGAAACCATCAATAGTTGTGATACCAGGCCTGACAGTGGCATCGGCTGCGTCACCGAATGAGCTAAATACTGACGACGCCAACACGAAGAGCACCGAGAACAAATAAGGCACTGGTTTTGCTTTAAGGGAGATCCACGTTAACTGAGGCACTACTTTTTCCTAGCCCGAGGCACCTGATTCTTGCGTGCAAGGGGCTTCAATTTATGGTCGAGCATCAGCATAGAACCCTCTACTTTCTTAATCAATCTGGCCCAACGTACTCTTCTAGCGCATGATGGAATGCCAGTATCCGCACTTCCTGCTCACCTAGGATTAAACCCTTGTACGCGTCGGAGTTCATTCCCTCCTGAACATACGGCAAACTCATAGCATCCTGGTTAAGCACTTCGCCCAGATCAATCTCGGTGGCGTTATGGTAAGTGCGTTCGGGAGGCTCTGGTCTCGGCTCGCTAGGGTCATGATAAGCGTAGAACTGAAGGTCCCAAAAACACTTGTTGGGATCCGTAGGATGCGGGCGCGAAAGGAAGAGCATCATGGCGTCGGGATATATGTTCATAGTCCAGTTAGGAAAGATGGTGTAGTGGTAATCATCTGATAGCTGGTCATCGTTCAGATTCGCGTATGGCATGTGAGGCTCGCTGTCCTGCCGACTTCGCCGATGTTCCTGAATTGCCTTTCGCACTTCACGCGCACGTCCCTTGAAATCGTCTGCAGAGAGACCGGCCTTTTCAATCATATCCGCAAGGTCACTACTCGGATCGGCTTGCTCATTAAAACGAGGGCTGGGAACTCCCATTGGCACCAACATTCGTGTGTGACGACCAAGAATATCCCATTGAATGTAGTAGTCATCCATCCAAGACAACAGCTGCGGGTGAATTCCCTGTATGTGGTAAGCCTCGTTAAATGCGTCTACCGAGGTCTTCCAGTTGCAGTCCCATGCGACCGTCTGGTCACTCACCAGAACCATCTCGTCAAACCGATAGGGATTCAAATGCTCGGGAATAACACCGAGAAAGTCTTCCAGCGACTCACAATTAGAGTCCATATTAATAAATACGAAGCCGCCCCACTCTCCGACCTTCACTTCATTCAGACGGAGCGCGTCGCAGTCCAATTTATTCGGAAAAGTATCCATATCTGGAATGCGCTTTACGGATCCATCCAAATGCCATTCCCAATGATGATAGATACATTGGAACGATTTGGTATGACCGCAGCCACTTTCGGATCTCAGTCGATTGCCTCTGTGGAGGCAAACATTGTAGTAAGCATGTAATTGCTCATCCTCATCGCGAACAATTAAAAAGCTTTCCTTTCCAAGGCTGTAAGTAAAATAGTCGCCCGGCTCAGTGACATCAGACACCCTTCCAGCCAGAGTCCACGTTTTACTCCACATCCCAGTCCATTCTCGCTGCATATAAGCGGGGTCGGTGTATCGCTCTTTAGGGATTAATTTAAAAGGAATGCCGTGTGGAGGTGATTTCTCAGGTGGCGTACCCACTTCGGATAAAGCAAGCCGTGACGGCGGCGGCACCTCTGGCGAAACATCACCACCTAGCTGCCTAGCAGCAAACTCTGCGGCGGTCGCCTTTCTGCCCATGGGTACGCCTCGCGCGGGGATGACTTCTTTTATCTCTGAGTCTGTAAATTCCTGTGACACCTGTCTCTCCTTCGATTAGCGTAACTACAAGATCACAAACACATCTTGAACTCTCATCACTCCGCCGCCAGTCTGTTGTCTTGACCCTTACTGCTGGGGATTGTCCTTGCTACCAATCACAGATCAGTAAGCGGCTCGCCAACGAAACCTAGCGCTACTTTAGATCCAATATTATAATATTTTGGTACTACTATTTACAAGCCTTACTTTTCGCGCGAGTCTACAATCTGCAAGACCACAGGGCTTTACTTCAAATTTGTACTACATGACTGGTGAATTAAATATGGAGAATTCGGTTAGGGGAAAAACCGCTGTCATTACCGGAGGAGCTAGCGGAATTGGCAGGGCAACAGCGCGAAGATTTGCACAGCAGAATTATCACGTGATTGTTATTGATCGAGACGCACCTCTGGGTGAGGAACTCATGTTAGAGATTAGAGCGCGGGGCTTGTCAGGTGAGTTCATAGAATGCGATGTTACAAACCCAGTTGCTGTTAACCTCGCATTCGATGAAATTGCTGATCGACATCCGCACTTGGATTCTGCTGTTAATGCAGTCGGTGGCGGCATTCCTGATGCCAGCGGTACGATTGATAGTATCGACTTCACGCACTGGCAAAAAGAGCTCGATCTAAACCTATCATCTACGGTCTTGTGCATGCAGCGCGAAATCAAAATGATGAAGGTCAGGTCGTCAGGTAGTATCGTAAACATTTCTTCCATTGCAGGCCTTGGGGCTGCGGGCTCTAATCCGGCTTACACCGCTGCAAAACACGCACTTATCGGTCTGTCACGCCAAACGGCAATGGAATGCGGGCCGCACTCCATACGCGTAAATACTGTCTGCCCTGGCGTTGTACTTACCCCACTGCTAGTTGACAGTTTTGGCGGCAATGACGAATTCTTAGAGCAAATGGGCAAAACGAATATGCTAGCCCGAGTTGCCGAGCCAGAAGAGATTGCCGAGCCCATTTTTTGGCTTTGCTCCGATAGCGCATCCTTTATCACCGGCGCCGATCTTGCCGTCGATGGCGGAGGGAGCGCCTATTCTTTTAAGTAACTCGTGGGCCGTGCTTCACCAACTTCATATTTAGCTTATTTCGCGCTTTTTTTAGGGGTCAATTAAAAAAGCTCGGCGCCACTGGCGCCGAGCCTTTGCTTATCGATCCTTACGGCGGACCAGCGACAACGCTTAAACGCCTGCCAATACCCTCCTTAGAATCTGAAGGTAGCCTGCAAACCAATTTGACGCGCTCGGATTGATTGCCCATACACATCAACTCGGCCCGTGGTCGCGCTACGTATACCACCAGGTCTATCAGCGGTGTTGGAAACGTAAAGCTCATCTGTAAGGTTTCGACCTATCAAGGCTAGCTCCCAGCTGTCGTCCGCGGCAGAAAGTCGAATACTTGCGTTAATCTTCGTTATCGAGCTCTGATCGCTTCCGGGAGTATTGGCAACCGATGTAATCCAGCCATCCGAATAGATAACATCGCTAGAGAAGCCTAAATTTAAATTATTCCCCAGCGTTGTTTCATAGCTAAATCCGGCACTTCCCTGAATTTCCGGCGCATTCAATCGGGTCGTTCCACTCAAGTCCTGAACAACATCGGGACCACCAAGTCCCGTAGTATTAGCGATACATCCCTCTGCCGCAGTCTGACCTGCCCAACACGGCGCGTTCGCAAAGTCGCGATATTTTGAGTCATTGTATCCAGCCTGACCGCGCAGCATCAGCTTATCACTCGCCGCCCAAGTAAAGTCTGCCTCTATTCCTTGGGTCTTTACGTCAGAATTGATAACACTAAAACTCACTGTTGGCGCGTTAAAAACACTATCTTGAACACCGTCGAAAGAGTAATAGTACGCAGTTGCATTAAAACGCAGACGCCCGCCCTGCAACTCTGACTTTAGACCGATTTCACCACCATCGGCCTCTTCTTCAGTGTAAATGATGTCGTCAGCTGTCAAACCTGCGCTGATGATATTTTGCGTCGAAAACCCACCAGACTTATATCCAGTTTTGTAGGCCGCATAGATACTAAGATCGTCGTTAACACTCCAAGTAAGCGTCGCTTCGGGCGAGACATTTGTATCATTAAATTCTGGTCTCAGCATCTCACCTGGGGTGCTAAATAGAAAACCCACAAATGCGTGCGAATAAACAATTCCCGAAGTAGCACTCCTGTCTTCCTTGGTCCAGCGAGCACCGCCTGTAAACTCAAGATCGTCAGTGATATCCCAAATCAACTGTCCAAAAACCGAATAGGAATCTCCTTCAGTTGTTGATGTGGTTTCCCACGTATTCGTAAAACCAGTGATGGGATCGGGACCTAGCGCGGCAATTTTTCCCGTGCTGTCAATATCTCGTTCCATTGTTTCGTAGAATCCGCCTGCCATGAAATTCACAGGACCATCGAAGGTCGACAATAGGCGAATTTCTTGACTGAAGGTCTCTTGCTCCTCGGGTTGAGCACCGTTTAGCTGATTAAATGTTGAACCGTCGAAATTGTCCCATCTAAACCAGTCATAGGAATGGAATCCTGTCTGCGAGGTCAGCGAATAGTTATCCCCTTCATATTGCAGATTCAGCGTTACTAAAGTGCTTTCGTATTCCGTGTAGCCGCCGCCATTTGCAAGACCCTCAATGAAGCCAAAGCCTTGTCGAATTTCCTCAGGGATAGCACCCGATGACACTTCGTGATTGAGTTTACAGTCACTGCTGAAGTCAGGAAGTCCTGCAGTGGTGGGTACGTCATCGGCGCACTGCACGATTTCCATGTGAGAACCACTGCCGTCGCCCTCCATTGTGCTGCTCAGAACTTTTAAGGTGGCTGAGAAGTCATCGCTGGGATCATACTGCAAAGTAATACGCGCCATATGTTGCTCGTAGCCACCTAGACGACTTTCTGAAGCGCCAGGAAAGTCATAGGGTTCAAGCGCAAGGCTTGGGAATGTATTTACCGTCGGTGCAGAATTATTCTTCAAGAAACCCTCGGCATCGGACCCTGAGTAAGCAACACGAATACCTAACTGATCATTGATTGGACCGGACGCAGTCAATTCGCCAATGACTTCACGGGCTTCGAACTCGTAGAAGCCCTTGGCGGTGAACTCCCATTCATCAGTTGGACCGGCACTGTTAATGGATATAACGCCCGCCGGGCTGTTTTTACCAAAAAACAGTGCTTGGGGACCTTTCAGGATCTCGACCGCCTTTAGATCAAACATAGCTTGACGGATGATTCGCCCACGGTTGATCGCCATTCCATCGAGATTAATCGCTACGCTAGTATCCACACCTGGATCGAGGCTGGTAGCTGATATACCTCGAATAATGAAATTACCCCCTGCCCCAGATTGCGATGGGAAAAGTTGAACCTGCGAAGCAAGTTCAGACAGCTCGATTAGATCCGAGACCCCATAGCGTTCAATATCTTCAGAGTTGAAGACCTGCATCGAGACAGGCACATCTAGAAATGATTCACTACGCTTTCGCGCGGTAACCATGACCTCTTCAAGCATTCCTGTGCGGCTAGATCCGGCCTGATTGCCCGCTTCTTGAGATTCACCGACTGAGCCATCGGTCTGCGCATGCGCCAGAGCGCCTGCTAATAGAAGCGCACACAATGGCGCTTTGAGTATTGCCGTTCCTGCTAACCGCTTTTCCATGGCACTCCGTCCTTTATTTTGTTTTCTTTTATTCATAGCAGCTACTACCGTGCACGAGATTTTTATATAATATTGATGTATTAATAATAAAATATTATTATTATATGTCAAGGGCGTTTTAAGGTAGGGAAACGATATTCCCAGTGCCCTCAGCAGTATGGCGCTGGTTTATCTATCGACCGCGCTAGCAACCACAGCCCTCATTCATGGCATTTAAAGTCGGCGAGTACTCTCTTCGGTAGCGTGTGACTATTTGCGACAACGGCTCAACTAACAAGGACTGGCATGGACACACAATCGCTTTTCTCGCTGAAAGGTCGCACGGCGCTCATCACCGGAGGTTCTCGAGGTGTTGGGCTGATGATTGCTAAAGGCTTTCTCGCACAAGGCGCAAAGGTATACATTTCATCGCGCAAGGCTGAAGTCTGCGACGAGGTTGCGATTGCGCTCGGTGATAAGTGTTTTTCCCTACCCATGGACGTCGCGACCGTGGAGGGCTGTCGAGCGCTTGCAGATGCTTATTTAGCCCACGAAAGCCAGCTCGATATCTTAGTCAATAACGCGGGAGCACTTTGGAACGCCCCTTTCAACGTGTTCCCGGAGCAGGGCTGGGATAAGGTCATGGACCTAAACGTTAAATCGCCGTTTTTTTTGACTCAATCATTATTGGCCGCTCTACAGGCCGCCGCCAGTCCAAGTAAACCCAGTAAAGTCATCAATATTGGCTCGATCGATGGCTTACGCCTAGCCACGTGGGAAACGTATAGCTATCAGGCATCAAAAGCGGCGATTATCAACCTCACCAAGCGTTTAGCAGCCACCTTGATTAACGATCAGATTAACGTCACCGCTATTTGTCCCGGCGCCTTTCCTTCTGAAATGAATCCAGCCGCGAGGGATCAAGGCGACAGCCTTATTAGAGCCATCCCAAATAAACGCATCGGACATGATGACGATATGGCAGCGGCAGCTATCTATCTCGCGGCGCGCTCGGGAGACTACGTCGTCGGCGAATCAATCACCGTAGACGGCGGCCTAGTGAACGCCAGCTTACCGGAGAACATACTTCATGGTCATGGTACTGAGTAGCCGATGTGGAGAAACCTCCTAACATGTTGTCAATCAACTAGTGACTGCTCTGAACAGCAGTCTCCCGGGTTGGCGAGGGCTTTGGGACAAAGTGGCTGTATACCTTACCGTTGGCGTGTTGATCGCCTGTTTTCGCAGGAAACGAATCCACAACCCAAAATCAGCAAGAACGCTGCTGAAAGACTCGCGGCACGGACTGATGCGTAATCTAAAGATGATCAAAGCAATTAAGTCAATAGTTTACATCTGCAAAGGATATGGCACCAATCGGGCCGTCTTCTACGAGACACCTTTCTGCCCAGTGTTGGGCTTAGGTCGCGCCAAATGGAAGCGCCCGCAGACGGCGAATCAAGCTAAAGGCATTAGTATTGCTAGGAAGCTAT
Source organism: Luminiphilus sp. (assembly GCA_028117185.1). The sequence continues at coordinate 44,366 of JAOHHD010000001.1, read as the reverse complement.
GGTGAAGCCAGACGGGATGCGCTTGCTGAGCATTCGTTGGAACATCAGAAGCGATCACCTTCGTCGCCACCCCCACTTACAAAAAAGCCCAACACATGAGCGGGCTGCTTAGGTTGAACTGAGCCGTTACTGTCTCAGCTTGTGTAGTGCAAAGAGTCCCAAGGGACTGACAAGGATGCCTAGCCCAAACAGCGGCAATGTGGACACTGGGGTGGGTGGCGCCGGCGTGACTATTTGATAGACCCGGGTATGCCTAGCGTCTTCGCCGGTTTCTCCGCCATGCAGGACAGCCCCCATTGCTAGCCGGAAGCCAATGCGCATCATGTTTGCTTTCGTCCCGTCAGGCTGATGGCAGAGAAGACAACGATTGAAACGATGAGGCCGGGCCAGAGCGGGTCGTTCTGAAACACGGGCGCGAGTTTCATCACCGATGCGCCGTACCAAGTGACAACAGTGAGCAGGGCGAGACTGATACTCCAGAACGCGGCGTCGGTATTGACGTTTTTCAAAGTCACCATCGCTATTGTCGGCACAAACAAAGCCGCGGCATTGACTGTAAATGCCAGCAGCAATATGCCTACGATATCCTGCATCTGCCATGCCATGAGCGCGGAGGCCACGCCAACAATTGCCGCAAGTACCATGCTGATCCGAAACAGTTGCTTCGGCTCGACATCCGGGTTCATGTAGCGTTGGTAGATATCACGACTACCGTTCGCCGCGGCCGTCAAAATACAGATATCGGCGGTGGACATGAGTGCGGCCAAGAGACCGACCAACAACAACCCCTTAAGGCCAACCGGGAAGATGTCAATGATCAGCCGGGACAGTATGTCACCTTCACTCTCGACACCCGGGTAGAGTACAGCGGCGGTGAGCCCCAACCAGGTCGATCCAATGACCAGCGGCACCAAGAGTGCAGCCGCCAGATACGTACCGCGTTTTGCAGCGACCTCGTCTTTCGCAGCAAACATCCTTGTGTAGCAATCCATCGCGACAAAAAACGCCAATGGAATCGAAACGCCCAACGCCAGCATGGTCGGCAATCCCCATCCGATCGGATTGAAGTGTCCGGCTGGGAGGCTCGTTGCAAATGCTTCCAGGGTGCCGCCGTTGGCGATAGAAATGGGTATCCCGACGATTACCACGCCGACAAGCAGCAAGGTGATCTGCACCCAGTCTGTGTAGGTAACGGCAAGAAAGCCGCCTGTCGCGGTGTAGACGACGATGATGGCACTTGCGAGCAGCAACGATGAGGAATAATCCCAACCCAGCAGCGTGCTGAGAACCGCGCCAGCTGCGGCAAGCTGACCTGCTGCGTAACCGATGTAAGCGAGAATGGTCGTGATGGTCGCGACAATTCGCGTCCGACTGTCGTAGCGCGTCTCGATGAAATCCGGGTAGGTCAGCAGATTGTGTTTATTACCCTCGCGTTTCACGCGGACTGCGAAAAAGAAACCGAATAACAGGCAGGCTATGAGCATGCAGGTGGTATACCAGCCGCCGGAAATACCAAACTCGAAAGCCTTGGTCGTGCCGCCAACGACAGCGGCGCCGCCAACCCAGCTAGCCAGCCAGAGACAGGCAATTGAAAATGAGCCCAGCTTGCCGCCGGCAATGAAATAGTCCTCGACACTATCCTGTCGACGACTCGCATATATTCCTATGGCTATCATTAGGGCCAGGTAAGCGAAGATGATAGCGGTATCGATAAGTCCAAGCATGCTGTGCAATTTACATTGTTTTGCTCGGATTCACCGCCCTTTCTACTCCCACGGAGGCATCGGGTCGCCGCTCCCCCACAGCCCCTAGATGCGCCCTGACTTTCTCTGCAGGATGGATGGAGGAGCTATCCAGATAATCCCAAGCGAGGTCACCTGATAATCGGTCGGGTCATCAGATCAAGCTTTTCAGCCACTCCCCATGAGTAACTTCTGGAGCGGTCACGTCAACCGAAATAGCCGACCGCTCTTAGTCAAGATAGGGTGCAGCGGCCTTTGCGGCATCGATGCTGAGCCGGGTATCGAGGGATTGATCGCGCATGATTTCGAGCCTGTAATCCACGGGTAATTGTCCACCCTCGTTAGTCCTCTCAAGTAGCTCTCGATTGAAGCGATTCAAAGTGCCAGGTTTGCGACGCGCATTAGGTCTAGCTCCGCCTCTTGCCAATTGAATCTTCTTGATTGTTTATCTGTGTAACAGCCTCGTACCGCACTTGAGCAACACTGAGTCAGTGGGTAAATGCTGGGTAACAATAGTTCGGCGAGAATGCGGCGGACGGACAGGCACCCACAAGATATTGAATTTAATATAGATAATGGTGGAGCCAGACGGGATCGAACCGACGACCTCAACACTGCCAGTGTTGCGCTCTCCCAACTGAGCTATGGCCCCACAATCGGTCTCAGCAAGCGCTGAGAGGCGACACACTACGGATACCGCCAAATCCTGTCAAGCAAGCCGATCGCTGGGTTGTACGAGTGTAAAAATTGCTCAGCGCGCTTGCCTGAGGGTTTACAATGACGCCCTGTCTCATCGGAGGATCGCGAGATGCCTAGCCTCAGCACGCTCACCCAGACATTTGCCAGAGCCGTATTGATTATTCCGGGAAGCCTTTTCTTAGGTTACGGGGCGATGTGCTGGTACAACCCAGAGCTACCTGCTGAATACGCGGGCTTATGGGTCGCTCATCAAGATGGCATGGCAGAGCTCGCGGCCATGTATGGTGGGTTGCAGTTCTGCTTGGGTTCGATCATCTTTTTGTCAGGCATTCTCAAGGGCTACCTCCGCCCCGGACTATGGCTCGCCATGATGTGTCTGGGAGGCCTTGCCGCAGGGCGCGCCAGCGTGGCGTTTGGCGATTTTGATCTGACCATTCGAGCGGTCAAGGGCGCAACCGACGTGGCCATGAACTCGGATTTCACAGTCTATACTTGGTATGCCCTCATCTTTGAATCCGTCTTTGCCGTGCTCGCAGGCGTTTGCCTTCTGGATAAAAGCAATGCCAATTAGAGGCCTAGTGCGGCGTACTCTTTCTCCAATCGTTTCATCGCTTTTTTAGAGACACCGCCGCAGGCATCAATCGCATGACGCAATCGAGCTCGGGTCATGTCAGGGCCCAATATGGCCATCGAATCGGGAATTGAATACGCCACCGACTGCCCCGATAACGCCAGAAACAGCGGCGCAAATAAGGCTTTGGGCTTACTGCCCATTGCCTCTGCCAATGCTTTGAGTACAGCAAAAAGGGCATCGCGGCGCCAGTCTTGCTGTGCCTCAAGCCGCCATAGTACAAACTGCATTTGTGCTACCGCGGTATCACGGTCATCACCTTCCTCACCAAACGCAGCGGGTATTAGAGAGACATCACCGGATAACAAATAAGCCGCCTGCGGGATGAGATCGGACAACACATCAATCCGACCCTGCGCCTGAGGCACAATTTTCTCAAGCATTTCACGATTCAACGCCCAGTCTTGCAAACGCTGGATCAAGTCATCCGTGCTCAGCGATTCACGAATCCACAGTCCGTTCAACCACCTGAGTTTTTCCACATCAAACACCGGCCCGCCCAGTGACACGCGGGCAATATCAAAGGCCTGCTGCATTTCTGACAGCGTGAACTTCTCTTGCTCGTCGGGCATCGACCAGCCCATACGACCCAGATAGTTCACCACGGCTTCAGGCAAAAAGCCCATGCGCTGGTAATACAGAATACTGGTCGGGTTCTTGCGCTTGCTGAGTTTCGATTTATCGGGATTTCGCAGCAACGGCAAATGACACAGTACAGGCATCGTCCACCCAAAGTAGGCATAGAGCAACTGATGCTTGGGGGCGGAGTTGATCCATTCCTCACCCCGGATCACATGCGTGATCTCCATGAGATGGTCATCCACCACGTTGGCAAGATGATAAGTGGGCAAGCCATCCGATTTTAAGAGAATTTGCGCGTCGACCATGCTCCAGTCGAGTTCAATGGCGCCACGCAACATATCTTCCACCACACAAGCGCCTGCCTCTTCCGGCACCATCATACGAATGACAAAAGCCGCGCCCGCCGCCTTGCGCGCCGCTTGCTCCTCCTCTGAGAGCATTAACTCCGAGGGCTTCAGTGCAGTGGCCTTGCCCGCTTCGCGTCGTGCCTCGCGGAGTGCATTGAGTTCTTCTGGCGTGCGATAACAGACAAAGGCATGGCCTTTCTCTACCAATTCCCACGCGTAGCCACTATATATTTCTGCACGCTCACTCTGCCGATAGGGTCCTGTAGGACCACCAATATCGGGGCCTTCGTCCCAATCAAGCCCCAGCCAGCGCAGCGACTCCAATATCTTCGCTTCGGCTTCAGGCGTACTACGCACCTGATCTGTATCTTCGATTCGGAGAATAAATTGACCACCGTGTGCATGGGCAAAACAGCGATTAAAGAGCGCCATATAAGCCGTGCCGACATGGGGATCACCGGTAGGGGATGGCGCAACGCGGGTTCTGACGGTCATGTAATGGATTCTTTTAGCGGCGGGATTCTACGTTAGTTTATCAAAGGCGCAGCACAGATTTTATGCTGATTGCAGGCATTATTCAGTTTCTCTTTACTGATGAAACTCCGGTAGCATACGCCCACGCTTACAAGAGTTCTGACCGTTGATACGACACCCGTTGACTCAAGTGCAGAAATCGCTTGCACCGCCAAAAACACTCTCCTTTTTAGCCACTACTCGCGCTGTCTTCGTCTGCGTACTCTGCGTCGTAGCGACAGCCTGTGGTGGTGGTGAAAGTAACGTAGTGAGCGGCAACCGTGAGGGTATTTTGCACTACGGCAACGGTACTGAGCCCCAAGGTCTGGATCCCCACGTGGTCACGGGAGTGCCCGAGAACCACATTATCCGCGCCCTATTCGAAGGGTTGGCGGTTAAAAACCCCATCACCTTGGAGCCCGAACCCGGCGTTGCCCAACGCTGGGACTTCAGTGACGACGGGCGCATCATTACTTTTTATTTGAATCCCGACGCCAAGTGGTCCAACGGAGAGCAAGTGACTGCCTCCGATTATGTCTGGAGCTGGAACCGAGCGCTGCACCCGATGACGGGTAATGAGTATTCGTACATGCTCTTTCCGGTCAAAAATGCCGAGGCTTACTTAAAAGCCGAGATCAGTGATTTTGCTGAAGTAGGGGTCAAAGCGCTTGATGACACCACATTAGAAGTCACGTTAAACGAGCCAACGCCCTACTTCGTGCAGCTCATGGACCACTACAGCACCTTTGCGGTTCATCCTGAAACACTGCTGCAGTTTGGTGAGATGACCGATCGCTACACTCCTTGGACACGGGTTGGCAACATTGTCAGCAATGGTGCCTTTACGCTGAGCGAATGGTCTCTCAACCGTCGCATCATCGTCGAAAAAAGTGCGTATTACTGGGATCGTGACAACGTCTCCCTTAACGGTGTTGTATTTTACCCAATGGAAAATGTGGTCAGCGAAGAACGCATGTTTCGTGTCGAGCAACTGCATTACACTCAAGTGGTACCGTTGGATAAGATCCCGCTCTATCGCGATATGCCCAATACGCCTTATGTGCAGTCGGCGTATCTCGGCACCTATTACTACCTGATTAATACTAAACGACCACCGGTCAATGACGCGCGCGTGCGCAAAGCACTGGCGATGTCGGTCGATCGCGAAAAGTTAACGCGAACGGTACTGCAAGAAACCGCTTTTCCCGCGTACTCGATCACGCCACCCGATACCCTTGGCTACTTTCCGCCCAAATTATTCGACTATGATCCTCAGGAAGCGCGCCGGTTACTGGCGGAAGCGGGTTATCCCAACGGCGAAGGCTGGCCCGGGCTCGAGATTCTCTACAACACCAACGAAGGGCATCGAAAAATCGCGGTCGCCATTCAGCAGATGTGGAAGTCCGAGCTTGGTATCGATATCACCATTACGAATCAGGAGTGGAAGGTCTACCTCGATTCGGTCACACAGATTGACTTTCAAGTCGCGCGGCGTGGCTGGATTGGCGACTATGTGGATGCCAATAATTTTCTCGACTTATTCATTACCGATGGCGGTAACAACAACACGAACTATAGCGATCCACTTTATGATGATTTGATTCTGTATCGGGCTCCCGCCGCGAAGACCCGGGAGGAGCGTTACGCGCTATTTGAACAAGCGGAAACAATGCTCATGGACGAGATGCCGATCATTCCCATTTATACCTACACCAGTAAGCATCTTATCCACCCCAGCGTAGAGGGTTTGCACTCGAATCTGATGGATTCACTGAACCTGAAATACGTGAAACTCATTCCGGGCAGGACACTACCCGAGGCACTCCGCTGATGTTGCGCTTTTTGTTGGTCCGCATACTACAAGCCTTACCCGTCATTTTTGTGGTCATCACCGCCACTTTCTTTTTAGTGCGCTCAGCGCCAGGCGGCCCTTTTGACCAAGAGAAGGTGGTGATTCCTGAGGTGCGGGCAGCGCTTGAAGCGCAATATCGATTAGACCTGCCGCTACATGAACAATATTTTGCGTACTTGGGCGATCTCGCTCAGGGCGACCTGGGGCCATCGTTTAAGTACCCCGGTCGCAGCGTGAACGAAATTCTGTTCGCAGGCCTGCCTGTCACCGCAGAATTAGGCCTGTATGCTTTGATGATTGCGCTGGTCATTGGTGTAGCTGCTGGCGTCTTTGCCTCGCTTAAACCCAATACCGCGCAAGACTATATCCCGATGAGCCTGGCGATGATTGGTATTTGCATGCCGTCATTTTTATTAGGGCCTTTATTGGTCCTCATTTTTGGCATTTGGTTGGATTGGCTGCCGATTACGGGCTGGGGAGATATCCCCGGCGATAAAATACTGCCAGCCATCACACTGGGGTCCGCATACGCCGCCTATATTGCGCGCCTTAGCCGCGCCGGCATGCTCGAGATTCTCTCACAGGACTACATTCGCACCGCACGCGCTAAGGGGCTGCCGGAGTGGCGCGTCGTCACGCAGCATGCGTTGAGAGGGGGATTGATTCCGGTCATTGCCTTCCTAGGACCCGCCTTTGCAGGACTGCTGGCGGGGTCTTTTGTGGTCGAGACCATTTTTCAAATTCCCGGGCTGGGAAGATTTTATGTGCAGGCCGCCTTTAACCGGGACTACACCATGATTTTGGGCACCACTGTGTTCCTGTCGACGCTGATCGTGTTCTTTAATCTGGTGAGTGATGTAGTGGCCGCGTGGCTCAACCCCAGACTCAGGCATCAGTTTAGAGGGGGTAATGGATGAATACGGTGTCATCCCCGGCATTTGACGAGGTCGAACAAGGCTCTTCGCTGTGGCATGACGCCTGGCTCAGACTGCGCAAAAATAAATTGGCGCTGTTGGGCGGCGCGGTGCTGTTGTTCATGATTGTCATCGCAGGGCTCACTCCGTGGATCGCCCCCTATAGCTACGAATCACAAAACCTCGACTTAGGTGCCTCACCGCCGTCGGCAGCGCACTGGCTAGGTACCGATATCTTTGGCCGAGACCTGCTCACACAGGTTATGTATGGAGGCCGCATTTCACTCGCGGTGGGCTTCATTGCCACCGCAGTCGCACTCCTCATCGGCGTCACTTGGGGTGCCATCGCCGGCTACGTCGGCGGCCGCGTCGATGCCATCATGATGCGCTTGGTCGACATTCTCTACGCCCTCCCCTTCATGATATTCATCGTGCTGTTAATGGTGGTGTTTGGCCGCAATATTCTGCTGCTATTTCTGGCAATCGGCGCGGTCGAGTGGCTCACTATGGCGCGTATCATGCGCTCTCAAGTTCAGTCGCTCCGACAGCAAGAGTTTGTAGAGGCGGCCGTGTCGGTGGGCTTATCGCCGGCGACCATTATCCGCAAACACATCGTCCCCAATGCCCTTGGTCCAATTATTGTGTACACCACCCTAACCATTCCCAGTGTCATGCTGCTAGAAGCCTTTTTAAGTTTTCTCGGTTTGGGTATCCAGCCCCCCGCCACCTCCTGGGGGCTGCTCATCAGCTACGGCGCCGAAACGATGGAAGAGTACCCCTGGCTGCTGATATTTCCCGGTTGCGCGTTAACACTGACGCTCTTTTCACTGAATTTTCTGGGCGACGGTTTGCGCGATGCGCTGGATGTTCGTGGATCTAAGGACTAAGCCATGAGCCTACTCAAAGTCGATCATTTATCCGTGAGTTTCGTGACTCGTAATGGCACCAATCAGGCAGTGGATGACGTGAGCTTTGCGGTTGAGCCGCGACAAATCACGGCCATCATTGGCGAGAGCGGTTCTGGCAAGTCGGTCTCTTGCTACGCCATGCTCGGTCTTGTCCCGAGTCCTCCGGGGCGAATTGATGGCGGCAGCGCGGTGTTTCAAGGGCAAGACTTACTGTCGCTGTCTGAATCTGAACTACGCGCTATTCGCGGACGCGATATTGCGATGATCTTCCAAGACCCGATGACATGCTTAAACCCCTTTATGCGAATTGGCGATCAGCTAATCGAGCCACTGACTCTGCATCGCGGGCTCGACAAAAAATCCGCACAGGCCCGTGCCACAGAGCTGCTTGATGAAGTCGGTATCCGTGACCCTCAAGGCGCCATGCGTGCTTTTCCTCATGAGTTCTCGGGCGGCATGCGACAGCGAGTGATGATTGCAATGGCGCTCATCAATGAACCCAAATTACTGATCGCAGATGAGCCGACCACCGCTTTGGATGTGACAATACAAGCGCAAATTCTTAAGCTCATCGCCGATCTGCAGCAAAAACGCGACATCGGCGTGTTATTGATCAGCCATGATCTGGCAGTCGTCTCTGATATTGCCGATCAGATCGTGGTGATGGAACAAGGCAAGGTCGTTGAGCAAGGCAGCCCCCAAGCGATTTTTGACAACGCTCAACACCCTTATACCCAAAAGCTACTCGCCGCGATTCCCAGTGGACAGAGAACCGCTGATGCCGTTGCAGCCGACCCGCTCATTCGAATCCACCAGTTAAAAACGTGGTTCACGTCAAACGAGGGTGCAGCGCCCGTGAAAGCCGTGGATGATGTGTCGCTCGAGATCCATCGAGGAGAAGTACTGGGTTTAGTGGGTGAATCCGGTAGCGGCAAGTCCACCTTAGGCCGATCGCTGCTGCGCTTAGTGCCACTGACTGGCGGTCAAATCGATTTTGACGGAACAACGCTGAGCGCGCTGCAGGGCAAAACACTAAAACAATTTCGTCATCGCATGCAGATGATTTTTCAAGATCCCTACGCCTCCCTAAATCCGCGCATGACCGTGTATGACACGCTGGCCGAGCCGTTGCTGCTGCATAATCTGGTGAGTAAGGGCGGCCTCGATCAGGCCATTCGAGAGCTAATGGACAATGTGGGCCTGGCGCAGGCGTTTGTGCGCAAATACCCACACGAATTTTCAGGTGGACAGCGCCAGCGCATTGCCATTGGTCGCGCGCTAGCAACGCGACCTGAGTTTATTGTCGCCGACGAGCCGGTCTCGGCCCTTGATGTCACGATTCAGGCGCAGATTCTGGATCTGCTTGCCGAACTCACCAAAGAGTACGGCCTGACAATGCTCTTCATCTCTCATGATTTGGCTGTGATTCGACAGATCGCTGACCGTATCGCGGTGATGTATCACGGCAAGCTCGTTGAGGAAGGCCCAACGGCGCAGGTATTTGACTCGCCGAGCGCAGACTATACCCGCTCATTGTTGGCAGCGATTCCGGGCGTACACGCGGCGTAACACACCACATTGGCAGCAGACGCAGACAGTGGCGCTCATCATCCAGTGGCACTGATGAACACAACTCAGTGGTGTTAGACCAAGCACAGTGGCACTGGAGAAGCGTTGGACCTGCAACAACTACCTGGGGTGACCCACTGATCAGTGGTTACAACGTGAACCCGGAGTCCAGCGTGACCAGCTGTCCGGTGACGTAATCGGAGCCGGTCATCAGCGAGATAATCGTATCGGCGACATCGGCTGGCGTCACAACATGCCCCAACGCGGTTTGCTCCGCGAACATTTTCTTCAATCCCTCGTACTGCTCAGCATCGCCACCACCCCAGGTGTTAAAAGCCCAGTCGCCATCGATCAAACCGGGCAGTACGGCGTTAACCCGAATCTTGCGTTTGCCTAGCGTCTTGGCCAGCGTGCGGGTCAAGCTGTTCATGCCCGCTTTCGAGGCACAGTAAGCAATAGAACTTCCTGCAGCGGTGGTACTCGCGATGCTCGAGGTCATCACAATCTCGCCTCCACCCGCCGCCTCGATATGAGGTGCGGCTTCTCGCGACATCATAAAGGCGCCAATGAGATTCACGCGCAAGGTCTTGAGCCAAATCTCTTCTGTGAGTGCCTCGAGTTGATCATGGGGGACAAAGGTCGTGGTGCCGGCGTTATTCACCAGCATATCAAGTTGGCCAAAGTGCTCGACGGTCTCCGCTACTAACCGTTTGCAATCGGCTTCTTCTGAGACATCGGCCTGAACCGCGATCGCTTGACCGCCAGCGCCAGTCACTTGTTCTACCACCGCCTCGGCAGCCTCGGCAGAGCGGCTGTAATTCACCACAACGCGTGCCCCCATGGCGGAGAGCTTGCTGGCTAGCGCAGCGCCCACACCTGAGCTGGCACCTGTGATCAACACAACTCGGTCTGTTACATCCATTTTGCGATTCCCCTGATTATTTTCATCTGAGCGTAGCCATTTGATGCAGTATGTCCCAGCAGCGCCACCATGACGGTGCTAAGACCACAGACCATTAAGCGCCAAAAGCTTACGACGCTTAAAGCCAGCCGTGTTGCGTCCGCCAGTGGCACTAGATAGGCGCCTATTTGTCAGCGCAGCGCGCCCCGTATCAGGCCAGCTTAAGCGGCAGCGATCGTAACCGTTGCCCTGTTGCTTTAAATACCGCGTTGGCAACCGCCGGAGCAATCGGCGGCAGACCCGGCTCTCCCACACCGGTGGGCTCAGTCCCACTGTCGACGATCACGACCTCAATCTCAGGCGACTCATTCATGCGCAACATGCGGTAGTCATGAAAATTACTTTCCTTGATGGCCCCGGCCTCAAGATTCAAATCGCCATAGAGCGCCGCCGTGAGGCCATAAATAATGCCGCCCTCCATTTGTGACCGCACAATGTCAGGGTTAACCGCCTGACCGCAATCGACCACGCAGGTCACCTTGTGAACGCGGATCTGACCGTTCTCCACCGACACCTCTGCAATTTCGGCTACGTCGGTCGAAAAGGAGTGGTGCATCGCCATGCCAAGGTGATGTCCCTCGGGAACTGTCATCTCAGCCATTCGCTCACCAGCGATGCGAATTACATTTTGACGGCGTGGGCTACTTTGGGTGTTCTGCAGTCGAAAGGTCACCTCATCAATACCGGCTGCCTGAGCAATTTCGTCAATCATCGACTCCTTAGCAAAAGCGGTATAAGAGTGGCCCACCGCCCGCCAAAAAGTGAGCGGCAATCCGTGGTCTACAGTCATATGCGTCACACGGGTGTTGGGTTGATCGTAGTCTTCAAACAAGCCCTCGGTACTCGATTCGTCAGTGGAGAAATTTTCAAAGAACAGCTCACTGGCATTCGCCACGCCTTCCACTAAAAAGTCACCCAACCATGGGTACATAGCGGGCAATAGCGTCCGAAACGTATCCGGCGATATATTGGCCCCCGCGCGGGCGGTATCCCAAGCAATCAATTGGCCACTCTCATCGACGCCTGCTTTGATTCGCATCAACGATGCCGGTCGGAAAGGCCCCTGGCGAATATCGTCCTCGCGAGTCCACACCAGCTGAATCGGCTTGCCGGTTTGCTTGGCCACATCAGCGGCTTCGGCCAAGTGCGTGATGGTACCGCGACGGCCAAAACCGCCACCGAGATACGTTTGATGAAAACGCACGTTTTCTGCTGGGATGTCAGCCATCCGTGATACCAAGCCTGCCACCGCAAATGGGAACTGGATACCGGTCCATACGTCGGCTTCCTCCCCTTGAATGCGCACAACGGCATTCATGGGCTCCATGGGTGAGTGCGATAACAAAGGCGCCCAGTAATCTGCCTCTCGTACCGTACTCGCCGCGGCGAACGCCGCTTGCACATCGCCCTCATCGGGGCCTTCAACCCCGTCACCAGCATCCAAGGCGGCGGCATAGTCAGCGCGAAGCCTTGCCGTATCAATGCCACTGAGATCCGTTTCCTGCCACTCGACTTGCACTTTTGATGCGGCCTGTGTGGCTTGCCAAAAACTCTCTGCCACCACCGCAACACCGCTTGCTACTTCCACAATATCGGTCACACCGGGCATCGCACGCGCAGCAGCCGTATCGGCTGTCAGCATCTTTGCACCCGCCACAGGGGCTCGCACCACCACGGCGTAGTGCAGATCGGGAATATCAATATCTAAACCAAAATCAGCGGTGCCAGTCGATTTCGAAATGGCGTCTACTCGCCGGCTTTCACGGCCGATGTACTGAAATTCATCCGCCGGTTTGAGCGGCGCATCCACAGCGATCGTCAATAACGATGCCGACTCGATAAAGCTAGCGTAGGGATAGCGCTGACCCGCATACACCACGTGACCATTATCGGTACTTAAGGTGGTTATTTCGGCGCCTAAGTCACTTGCTGCGGCCTGCAAGAGCAGCATTCGCGTGTTAGCACCGGCCTGCCGCATGGGCAAAAAGTGCGCTCTCGTCGAGCTACTCCCACCGGTTCCTTGCATGCCAAACAGCGGGTTGTTGTAGTCCTCATGAGCGCTCGCAAGACGCACATCCATGTCGAGCGGATTTACGTCGAGCTCTTCACCGAGCAAGGTCGCCAGTCCAGTGGTCACCCCCTGCCCCATCTCAGCGCGCGCGGTGTAAAAGCGCACGGTGTTATCGGGCAAGATTTGTACAAACGCATTGGCGGTCCAGCCTCCCTCGGCCGCCGCAACGGGCAGCGGTACGGCATTAGTGGAGCAGCCGCTGAGACTAAACCCAACCACCAGACCCCCACCTGTCACTGCGGAGGATTGCAAAAACCGACGACGCGACACGTTAACCGACTTCATGCGGACTCTCCTGCCGGCGCCATCGCATCGTAAGCGAGGGCATTCTCACTCACAGATTGGATCGCGCGCTTGATTCTCGGGTAGCAACCACATCGACAAATATTGCCCGACATCGCCGCATCGATATCGGCACCGGTGGGGTTAGGGTTGGCAGCTAGGAGCGCCGCGGCAGCCATAATCTGGCCCGATTGGCAGTAGCCACACTGCGGTACCGCATACTCATGCCAAGCCGCCTGCAGTGGGTGTAAATCATCCGGAGTACCCAACCCTTCGATCGTCGTGATCGACTTACCCGCTACTGCCGCAATCGGCGTGACGCAGGTTTTAATAGCGGCACCGTCGACATGCATGGTGCAGGCGCCACACAAGCCCGCACCACAACCAAACTTCGACCCCTTGAGTTTAAAAGCATCGCGGACCACCCATAACAGAGGGGTACTGGCATCGATATCGGTTGATACCGTCTCGCCATTGAGCGTAAATGAAATCATCAAGCGTCTACTCCTAAATGCGATAAAGCGTCTGCCCGCACACCGGCAATAATGTGGCGGGCGGTATTAACGAAAAGTGGTTTGGCAGAAAATTGATCCACTAAGTTTCTGACATCCTCTGGTAAGACTTCTTCGGCCACATTGGGTCCCTGATCGGTCACTGCGGTGCCCACTAACAGCACCACTAGGGATTGCAGTAGCGCGAAACTGGTATCGAGATCGATCGCCAGCGCTGTCGATGTGGGCACGGCAATTAACTCAATTTGTTGGTGGAAGGTACGTTTGGTCTCGATAAAGCGATCAATCGCTACGTTATGTTCGATCGTCTGCTCGAGTCTCGCGATCAGGCACATCAGATTCTCAACCCCATACGCCGCGACAAAGAACCGCTCGACATAGTCGCCATCGGTCATGCCCGCCTGCAGCTCCGGGCGCAACGCCTCTATCCACTGATCGACATAGCGGACACAGAGCGCAAGTAAGACTTCTTCGCGGGTCGTAAAATATAAATAGAGGGTGCCTTTGGCGACATCGGCTCGGCGCGCCAAGGGCGCCATCGCGAACCCGTCGTAACCGGTTTCGGTCAATAGTGTATGTGCCGCCCCCAGTATTTGCTCGCGCCGGAAACTTTTTTGTTCGTGTGTACGTGCCCGGGTCGACATAAATGGACTCTGTGTAAGCGTGCTACACATAATAACTGACCCAGAGTCATTTGGAAACTTGCCGTCGAAAGTAGCCTCGAGGGTCAGCACCCGTGCCACAAGCGAGCCGGAACGGGTCACTAACCGTCACTGATCATCACGATAAGCGAGGCAAAGGCGGCACCGGCGGGAAAATAAGATACGCCCACGCCGACAACAGCGCAGTTACGACGGCAGGTTGACTCCGTCGCCGCTGTGTCACTGTAGGCCATGTCGACGTGGGCTATGTCGCTATAGCCTTTGGGCTAACACATGATGGGATACCGCACTGCGGGCTATCACCAACTGGGCCGTCACTCACTAAGCCGTGACCAATTAGGCCGTGACCAACTGGTTGTAACGGCCCGTTCGATGACACACCTCCAGCACTATCAGCGCCCGAGGTTATTCTGGGTCGGCCACCTTGAGCAACTGCTTGCCCAAATTTTTACCGGTAAACAAGCGCTGCAGCGTGCCAGGGATATTCTCAAACCCTTCTTGCATATCAACCTGATACTTCAGGTCGCCGGTGCCAATCCATCCGAGCAGGTCTTTGATCGCCTCCCCCGCCCGGGCGTAGTAATCCAGTACGATAAAGCCCTCCATGCGACTCCGCATGATCACCAAATTCATGATGTTGCTCGGGCCCGGCTGAGGCTCGGTCGCGTTGTAATTGGCAATACCACCACACATCACCACGCGCGAGCGCAAATTCAGGTGATTCAGCGCCGCCTCGAGGGTGCCACCGCCGACGTTATCGAAAAACACGTTCCATTTTTCAGGGCACGCCTCGGCGATTTGCTGGTCCAAGTTGCCCAGCTTGTAGTCAATCGCGTGGTCAAAGCCCGCTTCGTTGGTGAGCCAGGCACATTTTTCGGGACCACCGGCAATACCGACAACACGACAGCCCTTAATCTTGGCGATCTGCCCTGCCACTGAACCGGTCGCACCCGCAGCACCCGACACTAATACCGTCTCGCCCGGCTGCGGATTACCTAAATCCAGCAAACCAAAATAAGCGGTGAGGCCCGTCACACCCAATACTGACAGCATCATTTCGGGCGGCGCGCCGTCGGGGACGGGGCGCAAACTAGACGGCGGGTGAGAGGGGTCGACCACCGCATAGTCTTGCCAACCGTTAGTGGCTTGTACCAACTGACCCTCCGCAAAATCCGGGTGATTTGATTTGACCACCTGTGCCGCGCAACCCGCGCGCATGGGCTCGCCGATCTGCACTGGCGGCAGGTAGCTTTCCCGATCCATTGTCCAACCACGCTGTGTAGGGTCAAAAGAAAACATCAGGTTGCGTATCAAGACCTCGCCTTCGCCAGGCTCAGGAATAGTCGTCTCAACGTATTTAAAATGCTCGGGACCGATCATACCCACGGGGCGATTATCCAAAAGCCATTGTCGATTGATTGTCATGTGCTGTTACCTGTCTCATTAACGATATATTTTGTGAACGATATATTTTGTGGCCACCGCCGGATGATTACCGGATGAACACCATGCAGCGCGGACGATACCTTACCCTAAAGTACGGGACTTTTTACACCTCCCCGCTGTCGCTTAACACATTCGCGCTTGGTGATCTCACTCTGTGCCCATAAAAAACCCCGCAAAGCGGGGCTGACTCAAGACGGCTATCTTTAAGCTCGAGAGCAGAGTTGCGGGGGTTTACGCAATGTGCAGGCGTCGATAACCCAAACCGCCGATCAGCTATGACAGTTTGCGCGCGCCGGCACGACACTGCATGAGCGGGCCTGTGGTGGTCGTATAGGTCGGCGACGCCACACTCGACACAAAGCGCCACTGACTGGTCATGGCATCGGGTGTCAGCGTCATCTCAGTCCAGCCACGTTGGGCGGTGTCCACCGCCGCCAGCTCCGGACTGCTCTCTAGCAACAAGCTCGTCATCTCGGTGGAGGGCATCGGCAGGTACGTTTCTAACCCGGGGCTAGTCACGCCTGGGGTCCCGATCTCAACACCCACTGCCTTACCTTTGTTGTCTGCTAGATTAAAGGCCCACCCATTGTGCGTATCGCCGGCCAATGAAATGGGGTTAGACGCCGATTTGAGCAGCGCTCGATAGAGCCGTGTCCGCGCCGCGGGATAGCCATCCCAGGCATCCAGATTCAGCGGCAAGCCCAGAGGCGCAAGCTGCTGCGCGCTCTCAACGCGCGCGCGGGTATAGTCGGATAGCGTCATACTAGCAAATGTGTCAGCAGAAATTTGCGGAATGCTCACCTTACCCATAAGGACCTGCTGGCCCAGCACCTGCCACACGGCGCCGCGCTTTTTACTACTTGCCAGTTGACGCGCGAGCCACTCCTCCTGAGGCTTACCCAAGAGGGTGCGCTTAGAGGCATTGAGTCGTTTTTGCAAAAACTCGTATACGTCGTCCTCGGGCTTAAGGTCGCGCAGGTAGTTGAGCTGCTGATCACGGCCGACCAGTCGGGTATCTAGCATGATGAGATCCGCCAAATTACCGATCTGAAAAGACCGGTAAATCACGCCTTGGTCGCCTTCGGCAGGCGGGCGAATCGGCAACCATTCGTGGTACGCCTGTCGCGCCGCACGAGCGCGGGCAGCAAAATCTCCCTCCCCCTCGTTATGATTTTCGGCACCCTCGCGCCACGTATCATTCATGATTTCGTGGTCATCCCACACCGTAATCCAAGGGTGGGCCGCATGCGCTGCCTGCAGGTCAGGATCACTGCGGTATAACCCGTAACGCATCCGGTAATCCTCGAGCACCAATAGCTCGTGCTCTGGCGTGACCTGCCTGCCATACGCTTGCTCAACCGCTGGATTGACGTACTCGCCTACCGGGTATTCGTAAATGTAGTCGCCCAAGTGCAAAATGGCATCGAGCTCAGCCTTGGCCATTTCGCGATAGGCGTGAAAGAACCCCTGAGGGTAATTAGAACAAGACGCCACACCGAGCTTAAACTGAGACACATCACCCACCGGTAGCGTGCGGGTGCAGCCCACAGGTGAGGTCACGCCCTCTGCCACAAAGCGATAACAGTAAGACTGCCCGGGCGCCAGGCCGTGAGCGTCTACCTTGACGGTGTAATCGCGCTCGGGGATTGCTGTGGCGGTCCCGCTCGCAATCAGGGTCGTGAACTCGGCAGTAGGCGCAATTTCCCACCGGCACCGCACTGCACGCATCGCGCCGTCACCGGGTAATAGTCTCGTCCAGAGCATCACTCGGTCAGCCAAGGGATCGCCGCTGGCAACATGGTGGGTAAAGTGCACCGACTGAGCCTCGGTGACGGCAAAACCCCTTAAGGGCAATGCGCTGAGTGCAGTACCAGCAGCCTTCATTAGGGTGCGGCGGCGAAACGGTTTTGTCATCGCAGACCTCAAACACGGTTAATTAGATTAAGAGTATGCTCGTCTGCTCGACAATGCACGTAGCAAAATGGCCCTGGGATAGCGACGCAGTCACCGACGTCACGCGCGCTGTTAATCTGAGAAGGAAGGCCGCAGGGTCACGCTAATACTGATAAAAGGCGAGCTACTGACGTCAATAGCCGGGCCTGAGATATCGCCATCGTTGATCGATAAACCCCGCAAACCACCTACACCCGCCTTGGCTTCGATCCACAGCGCCCCGTTGAGACGTCGGGCGCCACCAACACCAAAGTCGAAACCGCTGAGATTCAATCCGACGGCCCCGGTGCTGCTATTCACCGCCCAACTGGAACCCGAGTAAGACGCCCCTGCCGAGACAAACCAGTCTTTACTGGGTGCGTAGATGACCTGCGGCCAGGGCAACAGCGCGCTCACACTCCACGCCTGATTGATAATCAGTGAGGCGCCAATGTACGGGAGCCAAGTAGTACCGAACTCCGAGTCGTCAAACACCACACCAAACAACCACCACAGCCGGTCATTTCGGGTATAGCGGGTCAGCGCGCCCCCCATCACTTGCCAGTAATCTTTACGTCGCTCCCCCAAACTTGAGCGATGATGAACCGGCAGTATCCCGCCCATCAGCTGCCAATCATTGGTGAGTTGATATAAGTAACCCGCCGCAAGGGCCGCGCTAGTGGTTGAGAAGTCCTCTCCGTTTTCGACGCTAAAATCGGTATAAGACAAGTACTCCCCCAACACCACCATGCTGCGTTTATTCAATAAAAACGGTACCCCGGCGTACTGATTCGCGGTGCTGACCTGATATTGCTTGCCCGCGACGTCGGGGGTCGCGCCCTCCTCACTGACCATAGCTTGGTCGTAATAATCACTGCCCAATAAAGCGACGGGCAAGAACGGGGCATTATTCAAACCCCGCACAAACACCAGCTCTGACTCGGCAAAGGCTTGAGCCGCTTGCGCAATGATATTGCCATCGGCCTCGACGACTTCTGTGGTGAGTTCGTGATCGTCTGGAGAGGGGGGTGAGGCTAATGTCGTGGTCAACGGTTCTTCAGTCGTTTGACTAGCCGCTACTGCCAGAGACGCCGGATCGTTCGGAGCCGGAGTGACGCGCGTCTCTACTGCGCGCTCGGGTAATGAGATCACGTCGGCAGTGCCCGCATTGGCAAGCAGCTATGTAGCGGTAAGGGCGGGTGCTGCTACCAACCATAAGATCAGCAACAAATAGGCGCGCGGAGTCGGCAACACAATAATCCTCTGGGGCGCGGGTCATCCGCGTGGGCATATTACCTCACTCAGCCCCTCAATCATCAGATCAAGACACGTTATGCTAATGGCTTGACTCATTACCGAGCGCCGAAAGTCTGCTCAATAGACTCACTGTGGCATCATGGACCCGCATTGTGACCAACGCTAATCCCCCTCATTCCTGGCGCTTCTCAACGGCACCCTGCATGGATTGGACCGACCGCCACTGCCGTCGCTTCTGGCGCGCGCTCACACGCCATGCCCGGGTGTATACCGAGATGGTCACCACCGGGGCACTGTTATATGGCGATGTCGAACGGCACCTGCGCTTCAATGAAGAGGAACACCCTGTTGCATTGCAGCTCGGTGGTGCCTCGCCCGCCGACCTCGCCGCCTGCGCAAAGCTCGGCGCCGACTGGGGCTACGACGAAATCAACTTGAACTGTGGCTGCCCCTCTGATCGCGTGCAAAGTGGCCGCTTCGGCGCCTGCCTGATGGCTGAACCCGAGCTGGTTCGCGACTGTATTGCTGCCATGCGCGATGCCTGCGACGTACCGGTCACCATTAAGCACCGCATTGGCATTGATCAACAAGAAAGCTACTCAGAGCTGGCTGACTTTGTGGGCACCGTGTCACATGGGGGCGCCGAGGTGTTCATCGTGCACGCACGCAAAGCATGGTTAGCAGGATTATCACCCAAACAGAATCGCGAGATCCCACCGCTCAATTACGAATGGGTCTACCAGCTAAAACGTGACTTTCCTGCGCTGACCATTGTCATGAATGGCGGCATTGAAACACTGGACGCTTGCGACACGCATCTTGAACACGTCGATGGCGTGATGCTAGGTCGTGCGGCGTACCAGAATCCCTGGCTACTCAACGACGTCGATGAACGATTTTTTGGAGCAGCCTCGGGCGCGCAGAGTCGGGAACAGGCCGTAGAGTCGCTCATACCCTATATCGACGCTCAGCTCATCAACGGTGCGCGATTGCACCACGTGGTGCGACACATGCTAGGCTTGTATCAAGGCCAGTATGGCGGTCGCCAATATCGGCGCCACCTGAGTGAACGCGCACATCAAGCCGCATCTGGCACTGAAGTGTTGCGCGAGGCCATCGCATTTTGCTCAGCCTCCGAGCGTTATGCGCGGGCTGAAATAGTCCGCTGAGGTTCAATACGAACGCAGTGAAATGGTTGGCCCGGTAGTAGTTGAACCTAGGCCTATCGATTATGAATCCGAGGGCCGCTCTAGCGTCTCGACCAAATCACGGAACGCGCCGGCATTCTCAGCACTCAATGACATGAGCGTGCGATGCGCCGCCAGCACCTGTTTTTTAATTTCGCCCTCTTCACACGCCACAGCCGGAATTTCTTCAATACCCGCATCGGCATCACAGGACTCGTTACGGCGCTCAAACAGTTGGTCAAATCCCATGGTGTCGAGCAACCGATTGATGCTGGGATTAGTGCTGAAGATTGCAGGACAAAAAGCGAATTGCGCCTTCGTCTGAATCGCCAGCTGCGCCAGCATCCCCAAGGTAGTGCTATCAAGCCCATCGGCCTCTGTAACGTCCACCCAAACACTGACAAAATTTGGCTCTGCAAACATCGATTGAAAGTACTGATCGAGCGCGGTACACATTGTCAGTCGCACATCACCCTCTAATTTAAGTATGTGCGCGCCCGCACTGGAGGCGGCAGAAATTCGGCAATGGCTCATCCGACGCCCCTACTAATAAATAAGCCTGCGATATCATCGGCCAAATCATCCGAGGTGACATCACCGAGGTTCAGCCGCCGAATCAGGTCTCCCGGCTTTTCTAATGACCCACTCAAGCGGCTCAACAGCGCTTTTTCTCGTTCAATCAAATCAACCTCATCGATTGTCTCCAGCACGCCATCAGACATGAGCACTAGCATAAATGTCTCTGGCAGCGCGATCCCTTCGAGTTGATAGGTCGCCTCCGAGGTCAGCCCTACGGGCATGCCCTCCCCCGTTAAATATTGGGAGTGATCCGGTGTCATCAATACGGGCTTAGGTAAGTGACCTGCAACAGAATATTGCAACTGGTGTGTCTCAAAATCGAGACATCCCACCACCATGGTGGCGTACTTATTGACATGCAGTTCCAACAATTCGCTATTCGCCAGCGCGAGCATCTCGATAGGATCGATTACGGTGGTGTCATCGCGGCGCAGATAATCAGAGCGTTTGCGGGCGAACAGATTCTTTAACAATACCGTGGCAAAAGCCGATGAGCTTCCATGGCCCGATACATCTGCCAAGTAGAACACCACCTTACTCTGATCGACATTGAAGTAATCGGTAAAGTCACCGCTGAGATACAGTGAGGGCAAGATACGATGACTAAACCAGTACTCACCCGCACGTAAAGATTGCGCAGGGAACATCGCCTTTTGCACCTGACGACCCGCAGCCTGGTCCTGCTCGAGAATACGCAAAGAGTGGCTGAGTTCGGTATTAGCCCGCGCTAAATTCTCGTTGGTTTCGACCAGTTCACGTTGTAACTGACGATGGTGCACGCTCCGCTCAATGGCGCGACGGACTAACCCCGGTTTTTCCGAAGGGGTGACAAAAAAACTGGCCGCACCGAGACCCAATGCGGTCGTCATACTGTCCATATCCCGATGGTCACTGACTGCCAGCACCGGCACCTGAACGTCAAAAGTGCGCATGGCACGTCGCACAGACGCCCATGACACATTCAGTAACTCAACATGGCAGATAACACAGTCCCAGGGGCTATCAGGGCCTAATACCGCCTCCAAATCAGGCGCCTCGGGGGTTACCTCGTAACGATGATAAGGATCATCCAGCGCGGCAAGCAGTGCTGCAGCGCGATCGAGTTGATCATCGACGACCAGCACGGCGCCCGCGGGTATCATACTGTGGACGCTGCCATCCAGAGCGGCGGCTGGCTAGAAGGCATCCTCATCCCAATCGCTATCGAACTCAGAAAAATCGTCTTTGACTTGTCCTCCGGCATCGAGCACTGCGCGACGCTGCAAATACACATCGCGGAAAAACACATAACGATCGCCACTAATAACCTGTTCAGCGTCAAGCAGCCCGGCGCGTAAGTCGATCAAGTTAAACGCGCGAAGACCCCAATACGCCTCGTCATTGAACATTTGCCCTGTCGGCGAAATAAACGCATCGATCGCTGACCCCGATGCCGCCCTGACAGTGCTGGGACCAATAAACGGCAACATCACAAAGTTACCGCGAGGTACGCCCCAAATAGACAGCGTATGACCAAAGTCGGTCTCGTAACGCGGCACGCCGGCCTGCGATGCAACGTCGAATAAACCGAAAATACCTATCGTAGAGTTAGTAATCACACGGACTGTATTGTTCAAAGCCTCCTCGATACGGCCCTGTAATAGGGCGTTCAGCACCCCATTGAAGTCATAAAAGTTACTAAAAAAATTATTGGTGCCAACACGAACGAATTGCGGCATGACAAAATCGTAGCCCGTCGCAATGGGTTTAATGATGAGTCGGTCAGCGCCGTCGTTAAACTCAAACATCCAACGGTTGTAGCCCTGCCAGGGGTCATCTGCATCGGTGGCCGCATGCGTTAAGGTGCTCATCGACAGCAGCACACTCAAGCACATCATCCCTACCGCACGCAGCGATTTCGACCGCAGTGGTGCCGCAACAAGGGGAGAATATTGTCTGGTGGACCGCAACATACCGAGGCGCTCTAAGCTTCTGGCTGCGTAGATTTTAACGCTAATGTTCTGGGAAGGCCATTGGCTGAGTCGATTTCTGCTAGTCAACGCGGGTGCTGATCTATCCACATCTGTACCTGCTGCCACTGTTGTTCGAGCCTCTTATTCGACACAGGCAGGCGCGTTTTCATTTGCTGGGCAAATAAGGACACCCGAAACTCCTCGAGCATCCATCGATACTGATGCGCCTCGGCAGAGAGACGAATCAGCCCTGGATAAGCTGCTTGGGCTTGCTCAAGACGCTCACGCCACGGCGACAGCGTCTGAACAGCTTTCTGATCTTTCAGGTACTGACCATTAAGGCGCGTCATGCGGTGCTCTGCCGCACTGGCATAGCGCGGAAATTGCCGCAGCCAATCACGACTGGCGTAGCGCACGGTATCACTGAGCAATAAATTCTGAACGCCCTGCCAGCAGTCGCGTTGGCTATCTTCATAATCGTGCTCAGCTAGCCGCGCCGATAACGTGCGCGCTGTCGTCCATGCCTTCAGCGCCTCGGCTAGTGCTTCACCCAGCGCCATCGCCTCTGGATACCATCGGCCTCTCAGCCCGTCGAACCAATCTTTAAAGGCGGCTTCCGCTCGGGGAGGCTCGAGCCCCACCAGCGCATTATGAGCGACCGCCGCAATCGTATCGTCTGCCAAGCGCTTACGGTCTAGCTCCAGCGCCGCAAAGGCGAGAACCAGTTCATTACCCGAGAACAACCCTTTGCGGAGAGATTTCACAACCTGACTCGCCTGCTTCATGGCGAGTGCGACCACACCATCTTCGTGAGCCAACCGCGCTTCGCCCGGATAATCGAGTAGGCGAACGGCCAGCCCCGAAGATTCAACAACCAACGCCGGATGTGCCACCACTTCGAGACCCGCCGCCTCTGATCGTGACATCTCGGGTAGCGTGCCAAAGTCCCAGCGCTCCACGTTTTTGCGTTCGAGGGGATCGGCATTCTGAGTGGAAGTGCTGCGCGCTTCCTCCGAACGAAATTCAGCTACCAGTACTGACATATCACGCCCCTGTCCCAAGAGCTTTCCCTCGACATTCACCACGCGGACATTCATGCGGTAAAAATCTTCTAGCTGATCCAACTGCCAATCGACAGGAGTTACCTGTACACCCCGTTGGCGCTTGAGCACCTTGCTGAGAGCGTTGCACAAGTCCGTATCGTCGGGCGTTAATTCAGCGAGCGCCGCGTCCACTACATCGGGCGCAGGCACAAGTTGCTTGCGCAACGCTTTAGGCAAACCTTTGATTAATGCCACACATTTATCGCGCAGCAAGCCGGGTACCAACCAATCGAGTAAATAACGCGGTGCGCGATTCAGTAGCGGTAACGGAATGGTGATGGAGACGCCGTCGTTTTGTCTGCCCGGTTCAAACTGATAGCGCAGGTGATAATCAACTCCCTGCCACTGCAGGGTCGGCGGAAACTGTGCCTCCACCTCAGTACCGGGATCGCGAACCAGAATTTGCTCGCGCTTGAGTAATAAACTCTGCTCTCTGGCCCGGTCTTCTTTCAACCACTTTATGAGAGCGCTCATTCCCACGCAATCGGCCCCGAGCCGCTCGCTGTAAAAAGCTACCAGCGCTTCCTCCTCGATTAACAAATCACGTCGCCGCGTGCGCGATTCCAATTCCTCGACTGAATGCGTCAACGCCACATTTTCTTTCAGAAAAAAGGGCGGTCTCATGACATTACCGGTTACCAGTGCCTCGCGAATAAAAATGTCTCGCGACGTCTGGGGGTCGATATCGCCAAAATGAACGCGCCGCCCGTCGCTAATCGTTAAACCGAATAACGTCACCCGCTCCTTGGCCATCACACGCCCGCTGCGCCGCTGCCACGCTGGTTCGTAATGGTGGCGCTTTAATACCTGCGGATTTATCTGCAGCAGCCAATCCGGTTCAATGGCCGCACACTGACGTGCAAAAACTTGCGATGTTTCGACAATCTCTCCTGCCACCAGCCATGGCGGTGGCTTTTTATACTGGCTGGAACCCGGGAAAAGCATCACCTTGCGATTGCGCGTTGCATTGAACTGCTTGCCCTCGTCACGCTGGGCTACATTACCCAGCAAACCTGCCAGTAACGAGCGATGAATCGCTTCATACGCCTCGTCGACCGGTAACTGCGGCGGCACACGAAATCCCAGCTGCCGACAGGCGATCACGAGTTGCGAATGGATTTCGCACCATTCGCGCATCCGCATAAAAGCGAGGTACTCTCGCTGGCACAGTTTTCGAAGCTGATTTTGGCTCAGGCTTTGACGCTGCGCTTCGTAGTAACGCCACAGTTCAAGCCAGGAGAGAAAATCAGATTGAGCATGCTGAAATCTGGCATGCGACTGATCAGACTGGGCCTGTTTTTCGGTGGGCCGTTCGCGCGGATCCTGAATCGACATCGCACTGACAATGACCAGTACTTCAGCTAGACAGCCCAGGTCATTAGCCGCCAGCAACATGCGTCCCAAACGCGGATCGACGGGTAGCCGGGCGAGTTGCCGGCCGCACTTTGTCAGTTGGCCACTGCTCGAAACGGCGCCCAACTCTTCAAGCAGTCGGTAGCCATCGCGAACAACCTTAGGGTCGGGTGGATCAATAAAAGGAAAGCGATTGACCTCGCCAAGCTTGAGTTCGAGCATCCTCAGCACAACGGCCGCGAGATTGGTCCGCCGAATTTCTGGATCGGTAAAAGCGGGACGTCCTAAAAAATCTGCCTCGCCATACAGACGAAAACAGACGCCGTCAGAGAGCCGCCCACAGCGGCCCATCCGCTGATTGGCACTGGCCTGTGAGATGGGCTCGATGGGCAAACGCTGCAGTCGACTGCGCGCACTGTAACGACTCATGCGCGCTTCACCTGGGTCAATCACGTAACGAATACCTGGAACCGTTAGCGAGGTCTCTGCCACGTTAGTCGCCAAGACCACACGCATCCCTGCTCCGCCACTCTGAAAGACCCGATTCTGTTCGGCCTGGCTTAACCGCGCATACAGGGGCAGCACCCGCAAACGATCGTTATAACGCAGTCGCTTAGCGAGCTCGCGAATGTCACGCTCACCCGGCAAAAAGACCAGCACATCGCCTCGAGGACCAAACTGGCCTTGCTCAATATCCGCCAATAAGTCAGCAATCTGTTGGCGCACCCCCTCATCCCGGTCTTCGCTATCACCGAGGTAGTGCACATCGACGGGGTAAGTACGACCGCTGACTTCGATCACGGGTGCATCATCAAAATGGGCTGAAAATCGTGCGACATCGATGGTCGCCGACGTCACGATGACCTTAAGATCGGGCCTTCGGGGCAACAGCCGCTTTAAGTACCCGAGCAAAAAGTCGATGTTCAGACTGCGCTCGTGGGCCTCATCAATAATCAACGTGTCGTAGGCACTGAGATCCCGATCACGGGTTAATTCAGCCAACAAGATTCCATCGGTCATTAACTTAATGGCACTGGCCTCTGAGAGCGTATCGTTGAAGCGAATTTGATAGCCGACCAGCCCACCCAAGGGGGAATTGAGCTCCTCCGCAATCCGCTGCGCTACGGTGCGAGCCGCAATGCGACGTGGCTGCGTATGGCCAATGCGCTGCACCCTCCCGCGACCCAAGTTCAAGCAGATCTTGGGTAATTGGGTGGTCTTACCTGAACCCGTTTCGCCCGCAAGAATCACCACTTGGTGATCGCGGATCGCTGCTTCTATGTCCTCGCGACGCTCACTGATTGGGAGTTGTTCAGGAAATACGATGTGTTCCGGTACCGCGCGTTCGGATACCGGCTTAGCGGCGCTCATTTAATCGACGTCACGCAACTCGCGACGCAGAATCTTGCCCACGGCAGTTTTTGGCAGTTCCTCTTTAAACACGACTGATTTAGGAACCTTGTAACCCGTCAGCCCCTCTCGCATAAAGCTTCTCACCTCGTCTTCGCTGAGGTCAGGGCGGCTGCTTACGACAAACATGCGAATCGCTTCACCGGTGCTTTCACTGGCAATACCCACAGCGGCGCATTCCACCACATCGGGATGCGCCACTAGCACATCCTCGAGTTCGTTCGGGTAAACATTGAAACCCGATACCACGATCATATCCTTCTTACGATCTACGATACGGAGGTAGCCATCAGGCTGCACGAGGGCAATATCACCGGTGGCAAACCAACCCTGTTTATCGATCGCCTCGGCTGTTGCTTCAGGACGTTGCCAATAACCGGCCATGACCTGCGGGCCGCGAACACAGAGCTCTCCCGGCTCATCGAGCCCAAGCGGATTACCTTCGGTATCGCGAATTTGAATTTCGGTACTCGGTACCGGAACCCCGATCGTGCCAATCTGTATGCCGTTACCGGGATTCCCCGACACCGTGGGCGACGTTTCGGTTAGACCATAACCCTCTGATACGGCACAGCCCGTCACCTCAGTCCAACGATGTGCTGCGTCATGGGTCAATGCCATGCCGCCCGACAAGGTGACTTGTAGCCGCGAGAAATCCATTGCGCGAAAGCCTTCATGGTTACACAGCGCCACGAACAGCGTATTTAATCCGCAAAATAGTGCCGGTGAGTGCGTCTCGAAGGCCTGTACCAGCGAATCGAGATCACGTGGATTAGGCACGAAGGCCGTATGCGCGCCAATCCGCAATGCGTACATCGAGGCGGTAAACGCGTAAATATGGTAGACCGGCAGCGGTTGCAGCATCGTCTCGCCTCGCCCGTCCATATTGTGAGTCGCAAAAAAAGCATCACTCTGCAGGACATTGGCGATCAGATTACCGTGGGTCAGCATGGCACCTTTGGCAACACCGGTCGTACCGCCCGTGTACTGGAGCATTGCCAAATCAGTTTGTTCGAGAATCACCGCTCGATAGGGTGTTTTGGCTCCGCGCTTCAGCACATCATTAAATTTTAGTGCTCCGGCAATATGAAATTTTGGCACCATTTTCTTAACATGCTTAACGATAAAGTTAATCAACGTCCGCTTGGGCATTGGATGTAAATCGGCAATTTCGGTCACCACCACGGTTTCTACCTGCGTGCGGGGTAACACCGCTGCGGCGGTTTGCGCCACATTGGCCTGCACGACCATCACCCGAACATTCGCGTCGTTCAATTGGTGCTCAAGTTCACGCTCGGTATAAAGGGGGTTGGTGTTAACAACCACCATACCCGCGCGAAGCGCGCCCAAGCTCGCCACGAGATACTGAATCAGATTGGGCATCTGTATTGCGACCCGGTCACCACGACTGAGCCGTGCCCCATTCTGTAACCATCCCGCAAAGTCCGCTGACAGGCGGTCTAGTTCTCCGTAAGTCAGCGTATGCCCCACACTGCTACAGGCTGCTTCCTCACGAAAAGCCGCCAGTGCTTCTTCGAACAAAGCCACAATCGAAGGGTAAGCTTCCGTATCAATTTGCGCGGGAATCCCCAACGCGGCGAGTCGTGTCGCGATCACACTGTGCACGGTGTCGGTCATGGGCTTATCTCAGATGGGTATCGGGTTTTGGGTATGATGTGGATCGCGCGCCGCCGGGTCAACCGCCAACGCCGCTTTTACCCAAATACGAGGCTCGATCACTATGCAAATTAGCAACATCACCTTTGAAGAGATTAACCTGGGCGATAGCACGACCTATACTCGATTGATTACCAATCAGGAGGTCGAGGCATTTGCAGCGATCTCGGGGGATCATAACCCGCTGCACTTGGACCCCGAGTATGCGGCAACCACTGCATTTGGTGAATGCATCGCACACGGCATGCTGACCGGCGCATTGATTAGCGCTGCCATTGCGATGCAGCTACCCGGACCAGGCAGTGTGTATCTCAGCCAGAGCCTCCAGTTTAAAGCACCTGTTTTTTTAGGCGACACGCTCACCGTCACGCTAACGGTCATCGATAAGCACGTTAAACGACCCTGGATTACGCTCCAGTGCCAGGTTGACAATCAAGACGGCAAAGCGGTGGCAAAAGGAGAGGCACAGGTGGCCGCACCCACCACACAGGAAACCGTGACGGTGATCCCGCCCCCTGCCCTTCAACTCGTTGAGGCAGCGTCGCTCTCCGAGGAGGATTGACTGAATTGGGCAGGATCAATGTACATGAGTTCAATCAGCACCACTGGCGAATCAACAGCAGGGGTCGCACCCATCATCATCATATTCACCACACCATCGACGGCGATCACGCCGGGAATACCAAACAGTCGGCGCTCTGACGTCGCCTGACCGTTCTCGTCCATCATGCGAAGCGCGGTCAGCGTTTTATCCTCTTTTTGTAATTCCTCAACATACCGCGCCAACAACGCTTGAATGGAGTCGCGGAACAATGAAAAATTTAATGCCCCTCTAAAGTCTGAGTAGTCGAGGGTCAGATCAAGCCGCACTTCGCCGTCATCTTCCATTCGCAAATTGGTCAGTGCGACGCGCTTATTGGCTTCTAATTCTCTGAATATCCGCTTTCCTACGGTCCGTGACGTCTCAATCAGGGTCTGATGAAGTACGTTAACGCAAATGGTCGCAAACTGTTCATCAGTCAGAGTTCTGTCGTTAGCTGCCATAGGGCCTCCTGCATCGGGCCATAATTGTACCGTGCGGACAAGCTGAGGCGCACCCTCATTTATGATGAACACATGAGTCAGTCACGCGCACGCAACAGGTGTTTGTTAAACTCTCCTGTATGCTGACTTGCCGTGTTCGGTGAGACGCCGCCATCACGCTCACAAGTAGTGACCTAATTGATCAATCCATCGCAAAAAATCTGGACCCCGCTCAGCCCACCCGAGCTTGATTGGCGCGATCACGTGCCGGTTTCACGCGCTACCGGAGATATCTATTTCTCCACCGTCGACGGCCTCTCGGAGAGTCAGTATGTCTTTATCGAGGGTAATCGCTTACCCGCGCGATGGCATAATAATGACGACAGACAGCCTTTTACCATTGGCGAGATCGGCTTCGGTAGTGGTCTCACTGCGTGCCTCACCCTCGAGACTTGGCGCCAACATCGGCCGGCGAATCGACAGCTACACTACTTAGCACTGGAACAGTCCCCCATGTCACCTCAGGACATGCGGCGCGCATTGGCGCCCTGGCCCAGCTTGAACCCGGTACTAGCTCGTTTGCTTGACCACTGGCCGGATCCTTTACCGGGCTGCCATCGGCGTTATTTCCCAGATTGGGGCGTCACAGTGGATTTCTGGTGGGGCGACGCCAACGAGATTCTCAGTGATTTAGCCAGTCATGGACGACAGTGGGTCGACGCCTGGTATCTCGATGGTTTTTCGCCCTCGACAGGCGCCGGACCGTGGTGCACCGAGGTGTACGCCGGTATGGCCGCGCTGAGCAAACCACAGGCAACACTGGCCACCTTTAGCGTGGCGCGCGATGTCAGGGAAGGACTGTCTGAGGCCGGTTTTACAACCGAGAAGCGACCGGGCTTTGCCGGCAAGCGCGATACGCTCAGTGGCGTGTTATCTCGCTCCGCACCACCCAAGGTATCCCTCACTCCCTGGGATCTGAATCCAGCACCGCAGCACAACCACCAAGCGCTCGTGATCGGCGGCGGCCTCGCCGGAGCGCACACCGCCTATGCACTGGCATCGCGTGGCATTGCTGTCACGGTACTCGAGGCTGATGCGTGCGCGGGAGGCGGATCAGGTAACCTTCAAGGTGTCACTTACACTCGGCTATCACATCGACACAACCCCCTCAGCGATTTTTCAGTCGCGGCCTTTAGCTTTGCTGCGGATCACTACCGCAGGCTGTATCATTCTGGCGCACTGCGCGACGGCCTCGACATCGGCTGGGGCGGTTATATCCAACTGCACGACGCAGATGAAACCCTCGAACACCTCGCTAGCGTACTCGGGCTTGCGCCAGACTTTGCGCGAGTCCTAAGCGCCGATGAGATCTCGGACATCATTGGCATGCGACCCCGCTGCGGCGGTATCCGCTATCTGCGGGGCGGCTGGCTTGATCCGCGCGCGGTATGCCGAAGCCTGTTGACACACCCACTCATCACGCTAAAAGAGCACTGTGGACCCTTGCAGTTACGGCAAGTGCCCAACGACGCATGGCAAGCCATTAATACGAAGGGGGAAGTACTCTCAGAGGCGCCCTTAGCCGTGCTGGCAACGGCACAGGCCGCGCTCACAGAACCCGGTTTAGCGTGGTTGCCGCTCAACATCATCCGGGGACAGACGACTCACCTGCCCACCTCAAAAACGCTATCTCAACTCCCGATACCGCTCTGCGATCAAGGCTATTTGCCTCCCGCTAGACAAGGCATACATTGCACTGGCGCTAGTTTCGGGCCGGGAGACGTGCAAACGGATGAACGTGCGGAAGAGCACAGGCATAATATTGGCATGCTGCAACATGCGCTACCGCACTTAGCACTCCCCCCCGGCGATGACGATTGGCAGGGGCATGTTGCCTTACGCTGCAACAGCAACGATTACCTCCCTATCGCCGGTATGGTGCCAGTGCTGGCCAGTTTTAATGAGCGTTATGATCGGATTCGCCATGATCGCAAACAGATCATTGATGCACCTGCGCCGGTTCGCCCTGGTCTCGCAGTGCTCACCAGTTTGGGATCACGGGGACTGTCGGCCGCTCCGCTGGCGGCGGAGCTGGTTGTCGATCAACTATTGGGAACCTTGCCTCCCGCACCGCGTTATCTGCAGCGCGCTATTTCGCCGTCACGATTTGCTGAGCGAGCGCTAAAAAGGGATACCCCCCTGTGAAGGCACTTCCTGCACTAAGCTGGTTATCCTTGCTCCTGATCGTTGGCGGCCACTCCTTCATGGATGTGCTGGCTGAGGAAGATGACGTCGCGCAATACAGTTATCAGGTGGTCTCTAAAATACGATTTGATCGCGAGAATTTTACGCAGGGCCTCGAAATACATCACAACCGTCTCTATGTGAGCTCGGGGCTTTATGGCCAATCAGCGATTCGCATTTATGACTTTCCCAGTATGCAGTTAATGCAAACCGTGCCGGTTGATGCTCGCATTTTCGCGGAAGGCCTCACGATCGTAGACGATCATTTATATTTACTCTCTTGGCGAGAGCGAGTCATGCTGATCTATGCATTACCCGATATGACCCTCGTGGGGCGCACCCCGTTGCCCGGCCAAGGCTGGGGCGCAACCCATGATGACCAAACACTGTGGTTCAGTGATGGCTCTAACCGCTTATATTCGACGGATGTCTCAGATGAAGGCTCAGGGCAGATTCAAACGCTCCCCGTCACGATCAATGGTGAACCACTGCGCCACCTCAATGAGCTCGAGTGGGTAAACGGCCAGATTTGGGCTAACGTATGGCAAAGCGATTACATTGCACAAATTGACCCTAACACCGGCAAGGTCGCTGGTCTGATAAACCTCAGTGGACTTCTCAGCGAAGAAGACGAGCTTCGTGATACTGACGTATTAAATGGTATTGCCGTCGACCCACAGACTGAGCAGATTTGGGTGACCGGAAAACGGTGGCCCTGGTTATTTGAGATCGTGCTGGAAAAAGCGGACCCCTGACCGCATAGTAGTGGCATCACATTCTCTTCGACTCGACTGGATCACATCATGACCGACGCATCTCATGCATCTCATGCATCAAAGGCCACTGAACCCGCCAATACCTTCGTTCGGCAGCGATCAGTGCCAATCCCCAGCCTGAATCTCAGCGTCGAGGAATATCGTCATCCGGGCACCGGCGCGCTGCACCTGCACCTGAGTAGCGATAGTCCAGAGAACGTTTTTATGGTGGCCCTACGCACCGTGCCCGAAGACTCCACCGGCGTGGCTCATATTCTCGAACACACCGCGTTATGTGGTAGTGAGCGATACCCCGTTCGCGATCCGTTTTTTATGATGCTGCGGCGATCTCTCAACACCTTCATGAACGCCTTCACGAGCTCAGACTGGACCGCATATCCCTTTGCGACACAGAACCGTAAAGATTTTGGCAATCTGTTAGATGTTTATCTTGATGCGGTCTTTTTCTCTCGTCTTGACCCGCTAGATTTTGCGCAAGAGGGGCATCGCGTTGAATTTGAGAATGACGACCATGACCAGCCTCTTACCTTTAAGGGCGTCGTATTTAATGAAATGAAAGGCGCCATGTCATCCACACCCTCAGTACTGTGGGACCGACTGTGTTACGAGTTGTTTCCGTCTAACACTTACCACTTCAACAGTGGAGGGGACCCCGAGGCGATTCCTGATCTGACCTACCAGCAGCTGCGCGATTTTTATGCTGAGCATTATCATCCCAGTAATGCCATCTTTCTCACCTTCGGTGACATCCCTGCAGCCGACCACCAGCGGGTATTTGAATCGGCTGTATTACAGCGGTTCGACGCTCTGGACCATAAGGTAGAGGTTGCACTAGAGACCGCGTTTACTGAGCCACGATCTGCGACGCATACCTATGCGATGGACCCTGAAGAAGACATCCAGCATAAAACGCACCTAATCATGGGCTGGAAGCTCGGTGAAAGCGCTGATCTAACGGCCATGCTTGAGGCACAGTTAATGGCCTCTGTGCTGATGGAGAACAGTGCCTCACCGCTAATGCACTATTTAGAAACCACCGACCTCGGTACCGCACCCTCCCCCCTCTGCGGGCTGGAGGAATCGATGCGTGAGATGGTTTTCTGCTGCGGCATCGAAGGCAGTGATATTGAGCATACCGCGGCCTTTGAAACTGCCGTTCTTGACTGCATCCAGAATGTCGCCGAGCACGGTATTGCTGCCGAAAAGGTCGAGGCCATACTGCGGCAAATCGAGCTTCATCAGCGTGAAGTGGGTGGCGACGGCATGCCCTATGGGTTAAACCTGATGTTACGCGCCTTGGGAGCAGCCACTCATTACGGCGATGCCGTCTCGGCGCTAGATTTAGAGCCGGTCATTGCCACACTCAGAGAGCGTCTTAGGTCTGCCGACTATATTCCCACACTCTTGCGCCGCTTGTTACTCGATAACCCCCACAGGGTGCGCTTGGCAGTGGAACCGGACGCAACACTGTCGGCACAGCGAGACGCCGCTGAAACCGCGCGACTCGACGCGATGAAAGCAAACCTCGATGAAGCGCAAACAGCAGACGTACTCGACTTGGCAGCGCGCCTGCGAGAGCGACAAGCACAGAAAGATGATCCCGATGTGCTGCCGCGAGTCGCGCTCAGCGATATACCAGCGGAGATCCCCTCACCCATTCCCGACATTATACAAACCGGCGCACCCCATTATCGCTATACCACTGGCACCAACGGACTGGTCTATCAGCAATGGATCAGTCAGCTGCCCACGCTCACGGCAGCAGAGCAACAACATTTACCGCTGGTGACCGGGCTCATGGCAGAAGTGGGTATAGGAGACTTAACGTACCTACAAGCTCAAGATCGTCATTCCGCTACTGTCGGCTCACTCAGTGCGTCGATCAGCAGCCGTGCTCACCGAGACGACGAACAAAGCTGTGATCGCTATCTCGTTTTATCCTCGAAGGCACTCGCCGACCGGATTGAGGATCAACTGGCATTGATGTCAGATACGTTGCTGGGAGCGCGTTTTGATGAACATAAGCGTATTCGCGATCTGATCAGTCAAATTAGGGCGCGCCGCGACCAAGGTATTACGGGCAGCGGTCATGCGCTCGCAATGAGTGCCGCTTGCGCAGGAATGAGTCCACTAGCGCGTCTTGCACATGAACAAGGTGGCCTCGAGGGTATTAGGCGAATCCGGGAACTGGACGACAGTCTGCACTCTGACAGTGAACTGGCCGCGCTCGCCAATTCACTGGGGGCTATCCAGCAAAAATTAGCCTCAGCGGGTGGGCGTCAACTCTGCACCATCGCCGACGAACCTAATATTGGCGCAGCGAGTCTCGCCGCTGAATCCGCAGTAGGAGCGCTCAGCAGCACAGAGACAAGCGTCTGGAGCAGCGCTCCCGTTCGAGAGCAGCGTCAGGAAGTCTGGGTCACCAACACTCAGGTTAATTTCTGCGCTCGCGCCTATCCCACGGTGCCATCAGGACACCCCGATGCACCGATCTTGTCAGTACTGGGTGCTTTTCTTCGCAACGGCTTTTTACATCGCAGCATTCGAGAGCAAGGAGGCGCCTATGGCGGCGGCGCCAGCCATGATGCCAACATTGCCGCGTTCCGTTTTTTCTCCTATCGCGACCCTCGGCTGGCTGACACTCTGGCTGATTTTGATACCTCACTTCAGTGGTTAATGGAAACTAACCATGAAGCACTCGCACTTGAAGAGGCCATTTTGAGCGTCGTCGCCAGTTTGGATAAACCAGGTTCCCCCGCAGGTGAAGCAAAACAGCATTTTCATGAATGTTTATTTGGGCGCACAGCTGAACATCGCAAATTGTTTAGAGCCGGCATTGTTAACACCCAAATTGATGACATGAGGAGAGTGGCTGATACCTATTTACGGAGCGATCAAGCGAGCACGGCAGTAGTAACGCATGTCAGTGGCGCCGCAGAGTTGCTCAAACATGGAATCGAACTCACCCGGCGGGATCTGCTGTAATCGACAACGCATAGCCACTACCTGTCGTCGACCACGCCAAGAGAAACTGTGCTTTCGACCAAACCACTGCCCCCTGAGACGGGTCAGCCAATGCTACCTGACTACCCATCATGCCGGTCAGTACGGTGTAGTGCGAACCAGAGGGCAGATCGAGGTACACCAACACGGGCAGGCTGATCTGCACCAAGTCCTGTGCCGTTAATCGTCGCAAAGTGGCGCGCGCACCGACAGCTGCCGACATTGCAACAAGCTGACTGAGGCTATACCCCTGAGTACGTATACGACGCCATTCCTGTTGACTGATTTCCGGCAAGGCCTCTGTGAGTTCACGCAACGTGTCGCTGCGCTGCAACCTGAGCTTCAGTAGCGTCGCCAGCGCAGCAGGACCACAATCAAAACTATCACCTTGCCACACCACTGAGGCCGGATAGGTTCTAATGGGTTGTGCTTGAGCGATCGACGCAATCGCGCTGAACAACCCGGCGGCGGCAAGCACCAATCCCAAGCGCCCCCAAGGCCGCTTCGGTACAGGAATCAGCGAGCGCTCAGGTAACGAGCGCTCGCCTATCAAATGCTGAGTGATCAACCGGTCAAGTATCAATTCACCCACTCAGCATCCACCCGCTAGCAATGCACGCCGTTTTAATGTTCATAGGTTTAATGTTCATAGTTTCAATGTTCATAGTTTCAATGTTCATAGTTTCAATGTTCATAGTCTCAATATCGTAGGTGTCCATTAACCCAATAGTCATCTCACCTGCCGCAATACGTCCGCCCGCTCATGATTGGCTATCGGCTGCATCGACAGCGCGCTGATGCAGCCAGACCACAATCCCCACTGAGACAACACAGAACACGATAATGGCCGCCGCCAGCGAGATCGCACCGGCGAATAGCGAGGTAACCGATGCCCATAACAACGCCCACATCAATAAAATAGGCACAATCCGCACCGCAAAGTAGCGCTCACGGACCTGTGTGTGGGTATCGCGTCGAAGCTTTTGCTGTAATTGCTTGACGGCGTTATCTGGCGAATCGAAGTCCACCTCCACCACCTCAAGGCATCTCGAACGCAGGCGCATAATTGGCGTAGTGCGGCACATATACTCCCCAGTAGAAACTGGCCAAGGCGATATCGATCGCGGCGACACCAATGACAAAAGGCAGCACGCGACCGCGTACTTGGGTCGCTTCTAGCAAAGACACCGTGCGGGACTGTTCGTCGAGCAAAGGTGACTGTGCAATCTGCATTTGCGATGCCTCAAAGGCCAATGGAGCAACTGCCATCGGTGTAGTCGCCTGACTGAGGGGTGCGGCGAGGACAGCACAGCAACCCGCGGTAAAAATCCATTTTTTCATCAAACTTACTCCTTTATTAATCGATGCCATCCGCTTAAAAATGGCCTGAAGATCGGTACCGAAACGCGTAGGCAAGACACCGACTTGACCGCTAGCGTGTCAAATACACAGTTGCTCTGCCACGTCAGTGGCGAGCACAATTCAACACTGGCGGGTTTAGATCAGAAACAGAGCGAGGAAATAACCATGCACGTGAAGCGAGTGGCGGGCGCACTGGGTGCCGAATTGACAGCGGTGAATTTAGGAAAGGGTATCGATACCGAACTCGCTCAGACCCTGCGTGCCTTGCTGAATGAGCACGAAGTGCTATTTCTCCGCGATCAATCGATCACCCCCGCAGACCAAAAAGCGCTTGCTGAGATTTTTGGACCCCTGCAAACCCATCCCGCCTACCAGACTGTTGAAGACTGTCCTGAGGTCATGATTCTTGAAAGCACTCGAGAAAACCCCTCTAAAATCGAGATGTGGCATTCGGATATGACTTTCTGTGCACACCCGCCGTCAGTGACGCTGCTGCGCGGGATGACTATTCCAGAGGTCGGTGGCGACACCTTGTTTGCCAGTATGACCGCGGCCTACGATGGACTCTCTGCAGGCATGCAGCGGTATCTGGCAGACTTGATGGCCGTGCATGATTTTAGCCATGGCTTTAAAGAGAGTCTGAGCGCCCCTGGTGGTCGCGAGCGACTCGCTGATGCAGTCGCTGCCAACCCGCCCATTCGTCACCCTGTCATTCAGATCCACCCAGAGACGGGTAAAAAGGTCTTGTTTGTGAATTCGTTATTTACCACTCACATCGAAGGTTTACCCGCGCTAGAATCCAGCGAAGTGCTGCAGTTTCTCTGGCGCCATGCCAGTCTCCCCGAATTCACCTGTCGATTTCAGTGGCAAACCGATTCGCTGGTGCTGTGGGATAATCGCAGTACCCAGCACAAACCCATTAACGATTTTTTTCCTGCGACACGGCGTTTACATCGCGTGGTCAGTGAGGGGGATCAACCTTACTAACCTAACCTAACCTAAGCCAAACTAAACTAGATTGAACCATCCTATGAGAGCGGACGACGAGCCGCCTCTTAAAAAAACTAACGATCAATCTAACGAACGACAGCGCGCACACATAAAGCGCCACCTCTCTGAACATCATCTCTCAGGCAGCTTAGTTTGAGCGGTACACCTTTAGGAAGCCGCCTCTTTGGGATTGCGCGCTCAGGTTTGACTGTTCGCAAAGCGGACGCTTTTTCAGCCTGATCGTCACGCCCTATCAAGCGACAAGTGCCCTAGCGCCGCTATCCAAACAAGTGAGGACTCAGTTCACCGCTCTGAGTGACGAATAGTGGCCACATAGTGCTCGACTTCCCGTTTGACCATGGGCGCAAATAAGTACAGCGCTAATACGTTCGGGACCGCAATCAAGAAGGCCATCGCATCAGAGAAGTCGAGTACCGCTGACAGTTCAAGCATGCAACCCAGCGCAATAAACCCACAAAAAACCAGTTGAAAGATCAGTGCACGAATCCGGCCTTCTCCCACTAAGTAGGTCCACCCTTTCAGCCCGTAGTAAGACCACGCGAGCGCCGTTGAAAACGCAAACAATAATGCCGCCACGGCAATGACATAGGGCGCCCACGCAAAGTGCCAAGCAAACGCTGCTGACGTTAACTCGATGCCTGCCAGGCCAGATCCAATTAAGTTATGGGGCATGGCGGTAGTGAGAATCACCAATGAACTGAGCGAGCAAATCACCACCGTATCAATGAACGGCTCCAGTAACGCCGTAATACCCTCGGACGCGGGAGCCTCGGTTTTCACCGCGGCATGTGCAATCGACGCCGAACCGATTCCCGCTTCGTTCGAAAACAACGCTCGCTGAAAGCCGATAGTCACGGCGCCCAGCGCCCCACCCGACGCGGCTTGTCCGGTGAATGCCTCAGTCAGCACTAACCGCAGCGCGCCCGGCAAGTGTTCGGCACTCAGCGCAATGACAATGACACTGCTCAGCACATAAAGAATGGCCATAACGGGCACCAAAACAGCCGCCACCCTAGCAATAGACTGAATACCCCCGATAATCACCGCCGCTACAGTGGCCGCCAAACCCAAGCCAAATAACCAACCCATATCAGCGAGCACTGACGCCTGCCCCCCGGTGATCACCAGCACCTGCGCATAGGCCTGATTAGACTGAAACATATTGCCAATACCCAAACAGCCAATAACGAGTGCCAAGGCATAGAAGGCGCCCATCCCTTTACCTAGCGATGGCCAACCGCGGTCACGGAAATAGGCCTCAAGATAAAACATGGGACCGCCCGATACCGATCCGTTGGCGTTATAACGCCGGTATTTCA
This sequence comes from Luminiphilus sp., assembly GCA_028117185.1. The sequence continues at coordinate 5,487 of JAOHHD010000001.1, read as the reverse complement.
CGCCCAGCGTGCACTCCACCAACTTGGTAGACATCGACAGTAGCCCAGCCAAAAACAACCAAAAGGCAGCGCCGGGGCCACCGAGGGAGATCGCGACGGCCACGCCGCCAATATTGCCCACCCCCACCGTGCCTGAAATCGCCGTTGCGACCGCTTTGAAGTGGCTAATTTCGCCCCGGGCGGTAGGATCTGAAAACTCTCCTCTCACATGGCGGATGGCCAAACCAAGGGCGCGTAAATTGATGAATCGCAAGTAGAGGGTAAAAAAGACGGCCGCGCCCCCCAACCACATGACAATCAGCGGCACGGGCGTGCCCGCGACGGGGATGGTGTAGAACACAACTGACGAAAGCGTCTCAGCGATTGGGCCGACGTGGGCTTCGACCCACTGATCAGGAGATAGACTCATAAAGATCAACTCACAAGGAAAGATTTCGCGCTCAGCGTCAACATACTAATAGGGCCCGCAAGCGACGAAGTTCTCACAAACAAAGCCGGCTCAACGCAGCGCCAACTGAAACGCCTAAAAAGGAAGGTGACCGCCGCCGACAATGCAATCGGCGCTATTGCCGGAAGCAACGCACACAAGCTTTGATCAACGCTGAGCACAATGTCGTCGCCATACTGTGATTATCGATCATTTTGCTGAGACCGCCAATGCGACGCAGTATATCCATCACGGTCTGCTGTGGCCTGTGTTAAAACGGAAAGACTCGTGGCAGTAAGAGCAACACCACACTCGAGTAAGCCAGCGAGACCAACCAACCAAATCGAATGTAGTCTTGACGCGAATATCCGCCGAGATTCTGCACCATCAGATTAGTTGCATAGCCATAGGGTGTTAAAAACGAAGCACTCCCTCCCAGTGCCACTGCCATGACAAATGCCATTGGCTCGAGCCCCGTTGTGACGGCGATGGAGTAACCGATCGGAAACATCAGTGCCGCTGCTGCGTTATTGGTCATCAACTCTGTCATTGCCAGCGTCAAGCCGTAAATCAGTACCAACATCAACGTCGGTGAGAGCCCGGCGAGCAGTGGCGAGAGACCCAGCATCGCCGTCTCCATCAGTCCTGAATTGAGTACTGCCTGTGAAATCGCCAGCGCTGAAGAGACGATCAACCACATCTCGAATGGAAAACGTCGGCGTAATTCAGCGGCACTGAACAATTTGAGCGACAACATCAGCAGCAGCAGAAACATAAGACCTGTCGACAAAGGCACCCAACCGGCGATGGAACAACCCACCGCAGCAGCCATCCCCACTGCGGTAATGACACTCTTTGTCATCGAAAGACTATGACTGGCAACGCTGTTATCAACAATTAAAAAGTTTCGACTCAAATTACTGCGCTTTTGGAAGTCCGCTCCCACTGCCAGCATCAGCGAGTCACCGGCACGTAAGGAGATATTTCCCAACTTTCCCGATAACCGTTCTCCATCGCGATGAAGACCCACCACCGCCGCATCAAAGCGCGACCGAAACTCACTTTGCTTTATCGTCAGACCGATGACTGGCGCACCCGGTAACAAAACCACTTCAGTTAAGTTCGTGCCCAACAATCCTTGGTCTAGCGCAAAGGAGCGCAACCCGTGGAAGCGCTCTAAAATACCGACTTTTGTGACGTCGCCTGAAAAGATGAGTCGGTCACCCGCTTCTAGGTACTCATCGGGCATGACCGGTGTCATCAATCGTCCTTGGCGCACCAGTTCCACTAAAAATAAATCGCCGAGATCTCTCAGTCCGTTTTCCAGTACGGTATTACCCACCAGTCGAGAATCATCAGCGACCACCATCTCGATCAAAAAATCATGAGTCTGGGCATACGCCTCGTGACTGGCTGGGAGTACTCGGTGCATCAGTAACATCGCGGCCAATCCTGCCATCGCCGCCGGCAATGCCACCGGTAAAAAAGCAAAAAAGGTAATGCCGCTACCGGTCAGGTCCTCCAAAAAACTGCTGACGATGAGATTCGTAGAGGTACCGATCAGCGTCAGCGTCCCGCCTAAGATGGCCGCATAAGAAATGGGCAATAAAATCTGACTTGCGGCATGGTAAGGATTCTTTCTTAACGTACCGGCGAGCGTCGCGACCACGGCCGTATTATTCACAAAAGCGGAAAACAACATGGTCATACCAGACAGACCCAGGAGGGTTTTAGGCAGCGATCGCCTAACAACATAGTGAGACAAAGATAATAACCACGGCAGCCGCTCAAGACCGAGGGACACCATCAGCAACAGCAACAAGGTCACTAACCCCTCATTGGTTGCCTTCGCCATGACGCTCGACAGGTCTATGGAACCCACCATGACACAAGCCGCCATCGCTGCCGAGAACAGCAGCGGCGGCGACCATCGGCTGAATATGAGGCACCCGATCAATGCCACTACAATTAGGGCAATTAACACCTGCTCCATCGGTTCTCTGCTTCCGTTTTCTTGGACTGCCAGAATACGCCTTCTTTAGGTCACAGAAAAAGTCCCAAATCTGGTCATCCTCCCGCTTCACCGATAGAATCCTCGCTGTGGTTTTGCCACGCGACCGCAATTTTACGCATTAAAAAATGCGTCCGTAACACACGAAAAGGAGACCACTATGCTGGCTTACACCACTCTGGGCGTCACTGACTTTGAGCGGGCCAACGCCTTCTACGCTTCGTTACTCAGCGTCATCGATGCCGGCCATGTCATGGGCAATGAGCGTATTGCGCTCTATGGCACTGATGTACAAAATCCTATGCTGGCTATTTGTATTCCTTATGATGAAAAACCAGCCAGCTCAGGTAACGGCACGATGGTGGCGATCCGCGCAGGCAGTCGAACAGCCTGTGACGAGATGTACGCCAAAGCCATCGCATTAGGCGCGATCTGTGATGGCCCTCCGGGAGAGCGCGTGCCTGACTTTTTTTACGGCGCTTATGTTCGCGACCCCGATGGCAATAAGCTCTGTTTCTGCCAAATGGGCGCTAGCTGACGCGCTCACATTCGTTACGAATCCTACTTGGACACTTTTTTATGCGCCTTATCGCTACTGTAGCCTGTGTCGCCCTATCGTGCTGCTTCACACTGTGCAGCGTCATCGCCGCGGCTCATACGAAGAGCGACGTCATCACGGTTGAGAATGGCGATACCATTACCGGTGCCATCGACTCGATGAGTGCCGGAAAATTATCCCTCAATACAGCCTACGCTGGCATGATCAAGATAAAGTGGCGAGAGATTCAGCAAATTGATAGCCGATACGTCTATGAAGTACGTCTCGACGACGGGGAACGACTGTATGGTCGCTTCGCCAAGACAGAGGAAAAGAGTGTACTCACCTTCAAGGTTCGCGGCGCTACGCGGCAACTGGATCTAGAGGATATTGTTGAGATTCGCTCTATCGAAGAGCAACTGGCCGATCAGTTAGATCTCAAAGTGACCAGCACCATTTATGCTGATCCGAATGTTATGCTGATCCGAATGCGACGACCCTAACGCTATCGACTTCTGGCACCTACGATTCTCGAGGGGGACGAACCGGTTTTTCTGGACGAATTGACGACAACCAGACAAGGGCCAAGGACCAGGACGGTAACAAAGTTAAGACCACTCTTAATAGCTCAAATTTCACCCTCTATCGCGAATTTTGGCGGACGCGTGGTGCCGCGCAGTCCTATCGCGTGCTTAATGCCGTTTACTCTTCCAATGATGCGCTCGGCGTTGACCACAGGTTCTCGATCGGTGTCGGATTAGGACGCTATTTCATACAAGATTTAGGCCATGAGCTGGCTGTCTCTGCGGGTATTCAGGGCGTTCAGGAGCGCAAATTTGCTTGCGTCGACATCGACGAGGACCTCGATGAAGACGGGACGACCATTGATTGTGTCAATACCAAGAATGGGAACGAAGACCTGATCGACAATGCCGCCGAGATGTTTATCAACTTGCAATGGCACCTCTACAGCTTCGCCTCTCGAGACATGGAAATTTCCATGGTTGGCAACGCTTACCCGTCGCTGTCTGAATGGGGAGACATAAGAGGCGATTTTAATTTGATGTTGAGTTGGGAGCTGTTTCCGAGCTTCTATTGGAGTATCAACGCACGCACTGAATTTGACAGTTCTGCAGAAGACCGAGGACAACTGAAGCTAGATACGACCGACTACACCATCACTACCGGCATTACTTGGAGCTACTAGGCAGACTCTTCTCCCTGTCGCCCTGCTGGTGGCTCAGATGCCGTCAGCATATGCACGTCGCCCTGCTGGTGGCTCAGATGCCGTCAGCATATGCACGTCGCGCTGCGGAAAGGGAATGGAAATGCCCTCTGCGTCGAATCGTTGCTTAACCGACTTGTTCAGCGCCCACAGCGTCTCCCAGAACTGCTCGGTTTTCACATAAGCGCGCACCATAAAATCGATCGAGGAATCGCCAAAGTGCTTGACCCGCACGATCGGTGGTGGCGTTGTGAGGAAACGCTCATCAGCAGCTATCAGTTCTTCTAATACTTGCTGCACGTGATCGAGATCTTCACTGTAACTCACGCCGTAAATCACATCGGTACGACGAAGGTGCTGCCCCGTGTAATTCATAATGACACCGCCCCAAATCTTGCTGTTTGGGATAATAAGCACTCGATTATCAACGGTCACGATCGTCGTGTTGACCAAGTTCATCTTGCGAACCTCGCCCTCCACATCCGCTGCCGAGATAAAATCACCGGTGTCAAAAGGTCGATAGGCCAAAATCATCGCACCTGATGCAAAATTCGCCAGCGTATCTTGCAAGGCAAAACCGACAATAAAACCAATGACTCCTAATCCTGCAATGAGCGGCGTCACGGAGATTCCAATTTGAGACAACGCCACCAACATCCCGATTAAAAATACGACGGTGCCCGCCATAGAAATCAGGGTCTCCCTCAGTAGTTGAGAGACCGACTCCTCGGCGTTTCTCAGTGCACGCGCCGTCAATCGCTTTGCAATCCGTGACAAGGCGCGGGAGATAATCACAATGACCACAAATAAAATAAAAGAAATCGCCGTACCGATGCCGCGATTCGAAAGCCAATCACGGATCTCACTGGATATCTCGGCGTACAAGACATTAATGACGGCAGTGTCCACCAGCGTCAACGCTAAACCGCGACGCTCCTCGATCAGTGTTCGCCGCATTTCCAGCGTATCGGCTCCCAACAGCTCAAGTTGTGTCACGACCTTTCTTAAGCGTTTGGTCGCCAGCTCTAATCTTTCGGACTCAAATCGCGCTGCCTGCAGCAAATCGGCGTCGGTGCCATCAGCAGCGCTTCGAGCCGAGAGCATGCTAAGTCCGTGCCGGTGAAGGTGGACAAGACCCATCATCTCATCGCCAAAATAGGTCAACGTACTGATGACTTTTTTCCTAAGATCTGTCTCCTCCAGCTCAAGCGTCTTCATTAACAGTGTCAGATCAGAGGCCAGTGACAGGTATTGCAGGCGCTGCCCGTCTAATAATTCTCCCAGTG